>WRAL01000071.1 GCA_009780285.1 Treponema sp. | reverse complement strand
TTCGTCGGCATAAGGTTTAAAAGCCCGATCCTAAGGGGGCGGGCCGCCGTCGCCGCCGAAGCCGGCGGCGTTGGCGAATTTACGATAAGGCCCTCTTTCCTAAGCGACTCGCAGGCCGGCAGCCCTTCCGGGATTGTTATTGGCATAGGCCCGATCATACCGGATTTCGCGCAAAAAAAACCGCCGGGGCAGCCCGGCGGTTTTGGAATCATTCAGGCGGACATAGCCGCGAGCCTTCTACTCCACGTAGTTTATGCTCATCCTGCCATAGCCTCCGACGGCGACGAACCTTCCGTCGCCGAAGGCTATGCCGTTGATGGCCTGGCGTTCAGTGAACGTGCTTCCCGCGCCTACGGTAGCCTCGTTGGCAGGGTTTCTGGCGGCGACCGCCGTCCAGCTTGCGCCATTGTCGTCCGAACGCGCCATCGATCCGTGATCTGCTACGGCGATGAACCATCCCGCGCCGTAGGCTATGTCATTAATCGCTTGCCTTGTGCCAAAGGTGGTGCCGGTGATTCTGGTCCAATTGCCGGTTCCGTTGCCGTTCGAAGAGCGCGCCATCCTGCCGTCGAAGCCCACGGCAATGAAGGTACCGTTGCCGAAGGCTATGTTCCTGATAGGCACGTTGATATGGTTGTTGGCGAAGCCGCTTTGAGCCGAGGTGATCTGGAACCAGTCGCTACCATTGGTTGAGCGCGCCATCCTGCCGTTGTCCCCCACGGCGATAAAGGTTCCGTCGCCAAAGGCTATGCCCCTGATTTGTTCGCCTTCGAGGAATTGCGAAGTAGTGGCGGAGGAGGTGGCATTTCCGGACAAGCCTGCGTTGATAGCCGTCCAACTTCCGCCGTCACTCCCCGAGCGCATCATCCTGCCTTGCTGCCCCACGGCGATGAACATTTCGTTCCCGTAGGCTATGCCCTCGAGCGTCCTCCCGCCGACGGGGCCGCTAACTGCCGACCAATTTTCGCCGCCGTCGTCCGAGCGCACCACCCTTCCGCCGGTGCCCACGGCGACGAAGATGCCCTCGCCATTGGATGCGATGCCGTTGAGTATGCTGCCGGAGCCTGCGCCGCCTGGGATCTCGGCCCAAGTCTCGCCGCCGTCGATGGAGCGCGCCATCCTGCCGGCCTCCCCAACGGCGACGAAAGTTTTATTGCCGCCGTAGGCCACGGCCTTGATTCCAAGGGCCGTGCTGGCGGTGCCGGAGGGGAAACCGCTTTGCCCCGGCTCTATTGCGTGCCATACTTCGCCGGGCGGCCTTGCCGTCCACCTGGCGTAAAAGGTTACTTCCCCGGTTATCGTTCTCGTTTCGTCGATCTGCTCGCCCTCGGATGCATGCGTCCACCATCCGCCAAAGTCATATCCATGCCTTGTGGCCGTGGGCAGGCTTCCTATGGGCTGGCCATCCTCTATCATGATCGAACCCGTTGCAGTGAGGCCGCCCCGCGGTTCGAAGGTTACCGTGTGATAGGTCGGATCGGGGATTTCCCCGCTCGTCTGAACCCGTATGCTCACATCGATGGACGTTTGCGCAATCCCGTAGCTGTTGATGGAAACGCGCGCCGGGCCGGCTACGGTCGCCGTTACGGCAAGCCGCCATTGGGTGGGCGAAATTTCGATCAAAGTCCCTTTTGCCGCATTGGCCGGGCTGCCCGGAGCCGGCGCGATCGATATTTCGCTTGCGTTCAGGCCCGAAACCTCCGCGCTGAAGGTAAACAGGATAGCGGTCGTGGTTGGATTCCCTTCCGCCGCAGCCGTCCATGTCGTCAGGGAGGAGGGCGTCTGCCATTTGGCGTAGAGGGTAATGTGGGACTTTATGGGCGTTGTAGTGTTGTCGAATCGGCTGTCGGTATCCTTGTCCGTGTGCCAGCCCGCGCTGACTAGGCCCGCTCTCGCCGGAACTGTCGGCAGGTCTTTCAGCGTGCTCCCGTCGAGCACCCTCACCGAGGGATAAATAAACCCTCCCCCGGAATCCTCGTAATGCACGGTCCAGTAGAGGTCGCTGTCCGTGGGGCAGCCGGCGGCGAAAAGCCCGGCGGCCAAGGCGATAAGCGCAAATCCAAAAGCGTTTTTCATAAAAGCCTCCTTAATCGGGCGCCGGAGGCGGCAATGCTTCCGGCATCAGTAAAATTTACGCCTTGGGCGCAAAAGCTCGTCGAAGCTTTGCGCCCAAGGCAGACTAATGGAAAAGAAACGATTTTTGGCAGAAAGGCAGTGAGACGCGAAGCTCAGCCTAAGCCTTGCTCTCAAAGTCCGCATTATACGCTAAGTCTAGGACATTTCCTTGCGTAGGTCAATACGGCGCTAGCGGATTTCGCGAAAAAAAACCGCCGGGGCAGCCCGGCGGTTTTGCAGGCCCTTTGCGGCGGCCCGGAATCTCGCGGCACTAGGCCGCGATTTCGTTACTCCATTTGGTTCAGGCTCATCCTGCTGTTTTGCCCCACGGCCAGGAACTTTCCCTCGCCGTAGGTTATGCCGTGGATGGTCTGACGGGCCAGGAACCCGCTTCCCTCGCCCCTTCCCTGCGCTCCGGCGTCCGCGCTGGGGGGAATAAAGGACCATGCCGCGCCTTTATTACTGGAGCGCGACATGCCTCCGCGGTTTCCTACGGCGACAAACCATCCGTCGCCGTAGGCTATGCCCAAGACCTGCTCTCCGGACGGTCCGCCTTGGAACCCGGACTGGTCGGCGTGGGTCATGGTCCATCTGCCGGCCGCGTCCTTGTCCGAGTTGCGCGCCATTCTTCCCATGCCTCCCACGGCGATGAAGGTGCCGTCGCCGTAGGCTATGCCCTGGATTGCGCCCAAGGGACTATTGGCCGGCACATCTGAAAACTGGCTTCCCGTTTGTCCGGGGGGAATCTGGTACCAGTTTTTCCCGCCGTCCGTGGAGCGCGCCATTCGGCCGTTGTTCCCCACGGCCACGAAGACGCTGCCGTCGTTCGAGGCTATGCCGTGAATCGTATGGCCCGCATTGAACTGCGAGGTAGCGGCGGGCTGGTTCACATTGCCGGACAGACCGGCGTTAATTCCCGTCCATGTCTCGCCGTTGTTTTCCGAGCGCGCCATCCTGCCCTCAGCCCCGACGGCGATGAAAACGCCTTTTCCGTCGACCTCGCCGTAGGCTATGCCATTGATTGTCCTAACGTGGATGCCGATGTTAGCTCCTTTCCAGGTCTTGCCGCCGTCCTCGGAGCGCGCTATTTTCCCATTCGTTCCCGCCGCTATAAACCAGCCGTTTCCGTAGGCGATATCGTTTATGTTCTGGCCGGTCTGGAAGGTGCTGCCCCTGTCGGGATAGGCCGGCGTTGCGCGGTCAATCGTGATCCACGTGAAGCCGCCGTCCTCGGAGCGCGCCATGTTGCCATTATTCCCAACGGCTACGAAAACGCCGTCGCCGTAGGCGGCGCTGTTAATTACTTCGCCCTCGGTCGCAGCGATGCCCGTGCCCCCGCTGGGGAAGCCGGTTTGCCCGGGAGGAAGCGGAAGCCAGACTTTTCCGCCTTCTTCCGCCTCCCACCTGGCGTAGATGGTCATGTCGGCGGTTATGGGGGTGTCGGCGGTAAACTGAACGCCGTCGGTTTTGTCCGTCCACCATTCCCTAAAGAAAAACCCATACCTGGTCGTCGTGGGCAGCGTAGCGCCCGGCGTTGAGGCTATGGTCTGGCCGTCCTCCCTGACGAAGGCGCTCGTGCCGCTAAGGATGCCGCTCTGAGCGTCGAAGGTTACCGTGTAAATGGCGGGCGGCGTAGGCGGCGGGTCCGGGTCAATCGGCGGAGGCGTAAAATATATGTAACTTTCGACAGGGGAAGCGGAAATCCCCGGCATGAAAATCCTAATCTGCGCGCGGCCGGCCTCGGAAGGCGTTACGGCCAGCGTCCAGATCGTGCGGTTCTCGTTTGGGGTCAGAGTCCCTATGATTAGATCCACATCGCTAATCACTATGTGCGTCCGGGTAAACGTGCTTATGCCGGCGCTGAAGGTAAATACGATTTCGCTGGTGTCGTTCTCCGAGTCGCCGTTCGGCAGGGCCCCCCATGTGATTGGGGGAACATAGTCGGCCAGGTATTTGCCGATAAGGGTCATGTGGGACGTTATGGGCGTTTTTGGGTCGAATTCGCTGTGGTCAATCCTGTGGGTATGCCAGCCTAAAGAGGTTTGGCCCGGCAATTCGGCCAGGGTCGGCAAGGCGCTCAGCGTGCCGCCGTCAATCACGGATTCCGAGGGAAAAAGGCGTTCTCCGCTGGCGTCATGGAAATTGACGACCCAGCGAACCTGGTAATCCTGGCGTTTGGTCGGATCCTCGCAGCCGGCGGCGAAAAGCCCTGCGGCCAAGGCTATAAGCGCAAATCCAAAAGCGTTTTTCATAAAAAGCCTCCTTAATTAGGCGCCGGCGGCGGCAATGCATCCGGCGGCGGTAAAATTTACGCGATGGGCATAAAAGCCTGTCGAAGCTTTGCGCCCAGGGCGGGAACATGGAAAAAACGATTTTTGGCAGAAAGGCAGCGAGGCGCAAAGCCTTGCTCTCAAAGTCCGCATTATATGCCTATTCTATGGGATTTCCTTGCATACGTCAATAGTCCGAGTCTGTATGGGGCGATTTTTCTTTTCGCGGCGGCCTTGGGAACTGCCGCTCGAAAGGGAATTCCGGGATTTTCCGGCCGGAGTCGCCTTCGGCGTTTCCTCGCGCGGGGGCTTTACATTTTTTCCCGAATCCGGTAGAAGTAGGGGGAGCCCGCCGTCGCGTGAGCGGCGGCGGCGAAATTTCGCCCGGGCTGAGCGCGGGCTTTGCTGCAAGGAAGGAAACAATGTCTCGAGTCTGTGATATTTGCGGGAAGCATACGGCCTTTGGCAACAAGGTAAGCCATGCCAAAAACCGTACCCGGCGCACATGGAAGCCCAATCTGAAGAAGGTAAAGACCGAAATGGAAGGGACAACCTTTACCGCTAAAATTTGCACGAGGTGCCTAAAAAGCGATCTGATCGTGAAGAAGGTTCGCGTGCCCGGAGCCAGGCAGCAGTACGCCGCCGGGAACCAAAGCGGAAGCTAGAAGGCCGGCCCGCGCCGGGCGCGGGCTTCTACCTATTTTCTCGCTCGTCCATGCTGCCAAGAACGACCCGGGCGAGAACGCGGAATTTTTCCGGCATCGCCTGGGAGCCCGGCGCGTCGTACTGCTCGAGAAGGGCGTTCAGCCCGGCGCGCGCCTCCTGCAGGTTTCCCTGCCTGTAATTGATAAAAGCTATCTCGTATTGGGCCGTGGCCAGCCAGGTCGGGTCGTAGGAATGCCTTTCGAGCAGGGCCTGGTAAAACTGCATCGCCTGGCGGTAGCGGCCCCGGTCGGTGGCCTCCTGCGCGCGCTGGACAAGCTCCTGCGGGCTGAGATCCTCGGAAATGCGCGCGGGGCCTGTCCCGCAGGCGGAAAAAAGCAATGCCGCTAGCGCGGCGACGGTTACTATGCGCTTCATTGGGGAAGCATAGCGCGCCGCCGCCTGGAAGCGCAAGCGTCGGCGGCGGTTTGACACCCCCCCTCGAATGCGCTATGCTTACATTATATGAACGAAACTGACATTCCTGCGGAGAAAAAGCCGAAAGGCAGGTCCCCGCATTCTTGGGTATGGGCGGCGGCCTTCGCGCTTCTTGGCGCCGTTTTCGCCTTCGCCTCCGCTCCCGGCGCCTTGGCGCAGGTCAGGGACCCCTCGGCCCCTTCGACGGCGCAGGCCGAAAATCTTCAGCGCAACCGCATGTACGCGGCCATCCTTCAGCAGGTTTTCGATTTTATCCAGCGCAACTACGTGGAGGAAATAGATTCCACGGAGCTTTTCGAGGGCGCGATGCGGGGCATTTTCGATTCCATCGACGATCCTCACTCGGCCTTCCTGCCGGAATCGGAGATGAGGCAGCTGAACGACACGACTCAGGGCAGCTTCGGCGGGGTGGGGCTTTTGATCACCCAGCCCACGCGGGCCATAGGCGGAAGGCCGCCCTACGTGGAGGTTTCCTCGCCCATCGAGGGCACCCCGGGCTGGCGCGCGGGCATCAACCCCGGCGACCTTATCATCGCCATAGACGGCGAGCCGACGGACAGGCTCAACATGGACGAGGTTCTCGCTCGCCTGCGCGGCCAGCCGGGAACGGAAGTGGCCCTTACCATACGGCGGGGCGAAAGGCTGGAATTCCCGGTCACGCTTACCCGCGCGATAATCGAGGTCCCCACGGCGCACCACGCGATGATAGGCGACGACATCGGCTACCTTCGCCTTACCTCCTTCACGCCGATGACGGCGAGCCGCGCCGCCGAGGCGATCGCGGAATTCGCCCAAAGCGGCTATCAAGGCATGATCCTCGACCTGCGCAACAATTCCGGCGGGCTTTTAAGCGCGGCCATAGACGTGGCCAGCCTCTTTTTGGACGGCGGCGTGGTCGTGCGCACCCACTCGCGCATCCCCTCGGAAAACCAGGCCTTTTCCACGCGCAGGCCGCCCATAGTCGCCCAGGACATTCCCCTGATCGTTCTTGTCAACCGAGGCTCGGCTTCCGCGTCGGAAATCGTCGCCGGGGCGCTTAAGGACCGGAGAAGGGCGCTTATCGTCGGGGAGACGACCTTCGGCAAGGGCTCCGTCCAGCAGGTGTATCCCATAGGCAACGTGGGCTTCCGGCTGACCACGGCGCGCTACGTTACGCCCAATAACGCCGTGATCGACGGCATAGGCATTCCGCCGGACATGGTGGTCAGCATGCCGAGCTTCGCCGACGCGGACATCGAGCAGCTTAACAGGCTTATAAACGACGGCCGCATCCCCGAATTCGTAAGGGCGAATCCCGACGCCGGCGCGGCGCAGATCGACGTTTTCGCGCGATCGATTGTCGCGGAATACGGCCTTGAGAACGCGCTGGTGATGCGCCTTATCCGAGACGAGCGGAACAGGACGGTGATAACGCCGGTTTACGACCTCGAGGACGACGTTCAGCTTTCCGCCGCCGTGGACATCCTGCGCGGCGGGAATTTCCAGTACCTGCTTCAGACGGCCAGGACTTTGCAGGCCTTGCAGGAAGAGCTTTTGATGGGCAGCGAAGGGGAATCGGGCGCTTCCTAGGCGGCCGGGGCATGAAGGCTCTGATTCTCCGCGCCATGCCCGCAGCGGACGGAATGGTCAG
>WRAL01000070.1 GCA_009780285.1 Treponema sp. | reverse complement strand
GTACACTTTGTCGCGGTAGCCTTTCAGGGCCTTTCCCACGGCGGCCTCGCTGCGTTTTTCGCAGTACAGCGGCGCCGTGTCGACGTAATTCACGCCCATGTCGAAAGCCTTTCGCAATAGGGGAACGGCAAGATCCTCGTCCACGATTCTTTCGTCGCCCTGATCGCGCATGGGCAGGCGCATCGCTCCGAACCCCAGCGCCGAAACCTTCGCGCCGGTTTTTCCAAACGTTTTGTAAATCATCCTCTCCTCCTTAGCTTTTGCGCGCTTGCCTGTGCGCCTGGTTTACAGCGTTTATTGTAGCACGCTCGCAGCGATAATGTCCAGCGAAAAGCGCGAGCCCTTGACATTCCGCCCCGAGCGCAATACTATGGCCTCATGACATACAGCCAAGCGCCTCTGTCAATTGCGACAAATGCCACCTTGCGAAGGGGTTTCTAGTTCTCGCCATTAAGGAAGGACGATCGCAAAAAAAGGAGGTTTCATGAAAGTGAAATATATTTTCAGGACGAGCGCCCTAATCGCGGCGGTCTTAATCGCGATGATCGCCTGCGTCGATCCCGACCCCAACACAGGCGGTAAGACAGATCCGTCGCTTACCGGCTCGGTACGCATCATGCGAGACGGCGCTGACGTAACCGGCCAAACCGTGGCATCCGATGATCAGCTTTCCGTGGAGGCGAGCCTTGTAGGAACGGGCGACATCAGCTACCGGTGGCGCCGCGCCTCAAGCCATGCGGCGGCCGGAACCGCGGCAGGCTCGGGCGCGAATCGAACGGTGACTGCAGACGACCGGAGCAACCTGCTCATAGTAACCGTAACGCGCGCCGGCCATACCGGCAGCCTTACGGCCTTCGTCGCCGTGCCGGATCCGAACGGGCCTGCGCTTACGGCGCCCGACGGCGGCATCGGCGTTACTGGCGGCGCGAGCGGGGACTACGAGACGGCAATCGGAACGACGCTTAGCGTAAATGCGGAGGGCCTTGGCGGGAATGCCGAGAGCGAGGTTCTCTATCAATGGTTCCGCTCCAATGCGCCCGGTTCCTCGCTAGGCCGACTTGGCGACCACAGGCTCGTCGCGCCAATCCCAGGCGCAAACGCCGCTGCCTACGCGCCGACGGCCGACGACGCCGGCCTGTATGTTTTCGCGCGCATGTACCGCCTTGCCAATTCCGGCCACGTTGACAGCGCCTCTGTCGCGATTGCCGATAGATTTTACGCGCCCTTTACCCTTCCCGGCGGCACAGTGTCTATAAGTGGTAGTGAAGAGTCCTGGAAACTGGGAGCTCAAAAAGTGTTCCTGGGTGCTTGGTGGAATGTGGAGCTGGACAAGATAGAGATTGGGAGCATAACCGCAGACGGTCATCTAAGCGGTGTTCTTCCCGTGCCGGCTCGCTCGGCGCGTAAAAGCATCGGGGAATTATTCCCGCAAGGGGGAACATTTGAACTTACGATTTCAAACCCTCTTGCGCTGTTCTTTTTTGATGAGCTTGTCGTTCATGCTGACAATGAATACCACTCCCTCAGTAGAAATAATTCCAGCAAAAGCGAAAACGCCGGCATCTATACTACTGTTGATATCTCTGTGCAGTTTTGGTTTGCCAGCCACCAAACAGTCATAAGCTCTCCTGGGGAAGAATCCGACTCTGAGGGAGATGGCTATATCAACAAATATAGCATGGCTCCCTTTGAACTGAGCCTTCAGCCTGGATGGAACACTCTTGTTACAACTGATGTAACCACTGAGTCAGAGTCTAACGGAATTACTACTAGTATTAGCAACTCCAGTTTGAGCACGACGGCCCCCAGCGACCTGAAGTGGATCGTTTATGAAAGTAGCGGGGCCATGTCGCCTTAGGAGCCTTGGCCTCGGAGTTTTGGGGCGGGACCAAGGCCCTTGGGCTAAAGCCCGTCCAAAATTCCACGCGTAATAGTGCCGGAAAAAAAACAACAACCCCGCCATGAATGGCGGGCTTGTTGTTTGGGTAAGGTGATTTTTGGAGGGTACATACCCTTCTCACGCCCTAAAGGGCGGGGCATGTACCCTCCAAATACAATCAAAGCGCGTTCCGCGTGATAAAATCCGCCACCTCGTCGACCATGCCAAAGGCGAGCGAGGTTACCGTGTCGGCGCAGCCGTAGTAAATGGCAAGCCGGCCGGTGGCGCCGTCGGCAAGGGCGGCGCAGGGAAAGGCGACGTTGGGAACATCGCCGCAAAGCTCGTAGGATTCCTGCGGGGCAATCATGTAGGGGCGGCTTCGCGCGATTACTTGCCAGGGCTTGTCCAGGTCGAGAAGCGCGGCGCCGAAGGAATAGACAAAGCCGTTACAGCTGGTAAGCACGCCGTGATAAAACAAAAGCCATCCTTCGCTCGTTTCGATTGGAGCGGGACCGGCGCCTACCTTGGTGCATTGCCAGGCGCTTTGCGAAAAATGCGCCGGCGACATCACATGCCTGTGCCGGCCCCAGAACTCAAGGTCCGGGCTTTCCGAATAAATGATGTCGCCAAAAGGCGTATGCCCGGAATCGCTTGGCCTTGTAAGCATGGCGTAACGGCCGTTAATTTTACGCGGAAAAAGAACGCCGTTGCGGTTAAAGGGCATCGTAACGTTTTCCATCATGTAAAACTTTTTGAAGTCGTCCGTGTATCCAAGCCCTATGCACGGGCCTTTATAGCCATTGCACCAGATCACGTACCATTTGTCATCCACAAACACAACTCGTGGGTCGTATTTGTATTCGGAATCCGGCTGATCATCGCGACATTTGATAAAATCTATGGGATTATTTTCGATGCTCCAATTAATGCCGTTCGCGCTTGTTCCGGCATGAATGTTCATGCGGCGCGATGTATCGTCGCAGCGGAACACGCCGGCGAAACCGCCTTTAAAGGGAACCACGGCGCTGTTAAAAATGCTGTTTGAATGAGCCGTAAGATCGCGCGGAATTACCGGGTTGCCGGAATAGCGCCAAAGCGGGCTGCTGCCCCTGTCCGTTTTCGGCCTTGGCTCCCAAGGAATATTGGGAAGCGCGCTTGCGTTTATAAGTATGCTCATACCTGTTTATACGGCGGATTTGCCGCCAGGTCAAGGCCTTTGTTTCCAGCCTGCGCTTATTGCGCGACCCTTATTGGAGAATAGCTATCGAAAAAGGAGCCATCGCCAAGCTGGCCGTTCCAATTTTTTCCCCAAGCCCAGAGGCTGCCGTCGGCCTTGATCGCCGCCGTGTGGAACGTGCCGGCGGATGCGAGCTCCCAATCGGTATCCGCGCCTATTCTAACCGGCGCGTAGCGATCGGTCATCGTGCCGTCGCCAAGCTGTCCTTCGGAATTTTGGCCCCAGGCCCAAAGCTGGCCGTCCGTGGTTACGGCGACCGTGTGCGAATAGCCGGCGGAGGCCATGTACCAGTTTGTCGCCGCGCCGATTCTCACAGGACTTGTGTGCATGGGCAAGCTGGAACTAGAGTCGCCGACTTGCCCCGACCAGTTGCCTCCCCAGGCCCAAAGCGATCCGTCCGCCTGAATCGCCACGGTATGCCCCTGCCCGGACGAAGCGCTCACCCATGAAGCGTTCGATACGACGCGAACGGGTTCATGGCGCTCCGTCGTCGTGCCGTCGCCAAGCTCGCCAACGCTGTTCGCGCCCCAGGCCCACAAGGTTCCGTCCGTCCTAATCGCTATCGTAAAATCGTGGCCAGCGGACGCCAGCTTCCAGTTGCTCGCGCTTCCAATGCGCACAGGCGCGCGCCGATCCGTCGTCGTGCCGTCGCCCAATTGCCCGCAGTGGTTGCGCCCCCAAGCCCAGAGCGAGCCGTCGGCGCGTACCGCGACGGTGTGCCATCCGCTTGCCGAAACATACGCCCAGCTTGAATCGCCGCCAATTCTGACCGGCGCGTATCTGTCCGTCGTCGCGTCGTCGCCCACCTGCCCGTAGTCGTTTCTTCCCCAGGCCCAAAGCGAGCCGTCCGTCTGTATCGCCGCCGTGTGCCAGGCGCCGGCCGAAACCGCCGCCCAGTTCGCCGCGCCGATCGCGACCGGCTCCCTGCGATCCCGGATGGTTCCGTCGCCAAGCTGCCCGTAGCGATTCGATCCCCAGGCTAAAAGAGCGTTCGACATGATATAGAAGGAAGAGCTTTCCTCGTTCGTGCCGCCGGAGGTCGTGGCGATGGACGAAAGCTCCGGCCTTGCCTGCCGTTCGGCCGGCTCCGGCGCTCCTTCTTGCGTTGTCGGCGGCACGACCGGCTCGCTGCCGCCCACAAGCGCCGCTATCGTGGACGCAGTGCCTATAAACTGATTGCGCTGCCCCTGCACTCGCGCCGTTTCCACCTCAAGCGCGCGAATTGTAAGCCGGTAGTCATTGCCAAGCGAGCTTATCCTTCCTGACACTATCGTTTGCGCTCCAAGGAAGCGACCTATGGAAAGCGCCGTCTCCTCGCTTATCTCCCCGGACAGCTGGAGATTTTGCTCGGCGCGCAGAATGTCCCACTGCTGCCTGTCCACGACCGTAAAAAACCTGTTGTTGACGGCATTAGCGACAAGCTCGTCAATGATAAAATCCGAAAGCTCGGGGAAGTCGGATTCCACGTTAACGAAAACAACAAGGCTTCCTTCCGGTATCGTTCCGTCAAGATAGTTCGACACCTGCGATATGGACAGCCTGAACTCGTCGAGCGTTGACAGCGGAGGGGGAGGCGCATCCGGAAAAAACCATGAAAGGCATGAGCTAAGAGACGTTGAGAAAAGAGCAATAAAGAGCGCTAATATTTTCTTCATAGAAAACGACCCCCTTGACGAACAAAAAACGCTTGCGCGAATTATCGCAGAGCTACGCCTTTCAGCGACAACTGCCCACGACAATAGCGCGCCCCCGCCTTGGCCGTCAAGCGCCGTTTACTTGTCAAGCCAGCTCGCTCAATCCTCCCGCCAAAGCGGCATGCTCATGCAGCGCGGGCCGCCGCGTCCGCGCGAAAGCTCGCTGGACGGAACTTCCAGCACGGTAACGCCGCTCTCGCGCAGAAGGTCGTTCGTTACTTCGTTGCGATCGTAGACGACCACCGTTCCCGGCGAGATGCTAAGCGTGTTCGAGCCGTCGTTCCACTGCTCGCGCTCTGCGGCTATGCGATCGCCGCCGGCGCAAGGAATCAGCTCCACGTCGCGGCGCATATAATCGGAAAGGATTTTTTCAAGAGTTCCATCCACCTGCTTGATCCTGTTACGGCCCTTTTCGCCGGCGGTTATTTCAAACACTGTTAGCGATTCAAGGATTTTTGGATGAACGGTAAATTTGGCATGGGATATTTGCGTAAAAACCGTGTCCAAATGCATAAAGGCGCGCAGCTTTGGAATATTAAACGCCAAAATTGTCTTAATGGAGGACTCGGAAGCGAAAATATTTTTCGCGATTAATTCTATCGCGTCAGGCTCGGTTCTTTGGGAAATGCCTATGCCTATCATTTCCGAGTTGAAGTTTAGAATATCGCCGCCTTCGATGTGGAAAGGATTATAGCGATCGTAGTATTTAGGCGCGACGTTGAAATCCTTGTGATGCTTGAAAATATATTCGCCATAAATAGTCTCACGACTGCGCGTTTCGGAATACATCTTATTAAGGCTTATGCCACAGCCAATCGTAGCGAAGGGATCGCGGGTAAAGTAAAGGTTAGGCATGGGAGGAATCACCATCTTGGAGTCGTCGCTGACCAGATCGACCAGCGCTTCCCGGCCAGTGGGAATCTCGCTTAGGTACACGCCTTCCATTGTTTTCAGCGCAAGCTCTTTGCCAGTTTTGAACGAGGAATCAAGGTAATCGAAAATAGCCTGCTTGTAATAGTCCGTTCGAATGCAGGCCTCGCGAATGTATTGATCCAAAAATTGCTTGCGCAATTCACCGTCCTGATCCAGCACTTGCGCTACAAGGTCTTCCAGATAAATCACTTCCGCGCCGTTTTCTTCAAGAATTTTGGAAAAAAAATCGTGCTCCTGCCGCGCTATGCGCAGGAAGGGTATGTCGTCAAAAAGAAGCTCGCCCAATGTGTCCGGCGTAAGGTTCAAAAGTTCGCTTCCCGGACGATGCACCAATACCTTCTTCAGCTTTCCTATTTCGCTTTTTACGTTCACTCCGATCATTGTCGCCTCCGTTTTAATATATTTGTTCGGAAACTTCAGTTTCCGAACAAATTCAGCTGAAAACAGCAAAATACGCAGTATTTTGCTGTACTTGTTCGACAGCTAACCGAATTGTCGAACAAGTCCAATGTTTCGTTAGTCGGACGCCTGCGCGGAAGCCGCACAGCTTCCGCGCAATATTTTAGTCGCTCACGATAAGCGTTCCGGTTTCCCCGCGCAATCCGGCAGCGGCCTTTTCCAGCGAGGTGATCAGCGCCGCGCCTGAGGGATGGCCTTCCAGGTATTCTATGCAGGCCTGCACCTTCGGCAGCATCGATCCGGGCGCGAAATGCCCTTCCTCAATGTACTTGCGCGCTTCCGAAACAGTGATCCTGTCAAGGTTGCGCTGATCCGGCTTGTTGAAATTAATCGCCACTTGTTCGACGGCCGTCAAGATTACCAGCATGTCGGCCTTAAAGTCGGCGGCGATCTTGGCCGAGGATCGATCCTTGTCGATCACCGCCGGAACGCCCACGTAGCCGTCGTTGCGCTGGACTACCGGAACTCCGCCGCCGCCGCAGGCGATCACGATATAGCCGGCGTCCATCAAGTCCTTCACCGCATCAAACTCGACGATGCGCTGCGGCTTTGGCGAGGCCACGACAAGCCGCCAGCCGCGCCCGGCATCTTCCTTATAGACATGCCCGGTTTCGGCCATTTTCGCCTTGGCCTGTTCCTCGGTCAAAAAAGCGCCTACAGGTTTTGTGGGGTTTTCAAAGGCCGGATCCTCGGGATACACCACCGTTTGCGTTACCACCGTCGCGGTGGAGCGCATAATTCCCCGGCGTTTAAGCTCGCACAGAATAGCCTGCGAAAGCTGGTAGCCGATATAGCCCTGCGACATGGCGCCGCATTCCGGGAAAGGAATCTCCGGCGTTTTTCCGTCGTGTGCGGCGGCGTAGGCAAAGGCGTTATTTATCATCCCAACCTGCGGGCCGTTTCCGTGGGAAACCACCACGTTAATCCCCTGCGCCACCATGCCCACCACATGAACGGCCGTTTTTTGCACCAGCGCAAGCTGCTGCGCCGGTGTGTCGCCCAGCGCGTTTCCGCCCAGCGC
>WRAL01000069.1 GCA_009780285.1 Treponema sp. | reverse complement strand
TTGCCGCCGCCGCGCGCACGATGGCCTCGCCGTTTTCCGCATCCTCGATGTCCTCGGCCATTATCACCGCGTCGTAGGGCGCGCGCAGCGGATCGCCTGTGTCCACCGGGGCGAAATCCCGGCCCGGCTTGAGGCGCTTTGGCGTGGTTTCCGCCGCGCTGGAAGTGGCCGCGGCGACCACGGCGATTCCGTCCATGGCCGCGGCGTTGAACGAGGGCGAGCAAAGGCGCGCCAGGATCGCGCCTGCGGTAATCCGCCCCAGCGCGCCTGCCGAGGGGATTTTTTCGGGCGCCCGCGCCGGAGCTTCGGGCGAGGCCTTTAGCGCCGCGAGAAAGAGCTCCAGCGCCTCGTCCACGGGCGTGTTTTTTAGGTACAGGTTGCGCTTCGCCATTTTTGCCTCCGCGAGCAGGGTTCGGCCTTTGGGCCTAGGTTGAATGATATATTCGGAAACTTCAGCTTTCGAACAAGTCCAGTATACCCGCTCGGGCTGTTCGCGCAAGGCGCGCTCGCGCGCAGCAATTCTCAGTTATCCGCCTAACGCTAGGTTGAAGGAGGTGTTCCTCTCTTCACTCCGTGCAACTCCGTGCCCTCCGTGGTTGGCTAATCTACCTACGGCAGATTGACTCGGAGTTTTGGCGTTGCCAAAACTCCAGAGGTGGGTGAATGAAGAATCAACCACGGAGTTACACGGAGTACACGGAGTACACGGAGTTATTATCTGTGGTTCACCCGGAGGTTAAACTGAGAATGCTGGTTCGCTCAAGGCCGGTTTGCCCAAGACGGCGCTTTTGCGCTACAATGCGCAATGGCTATTAACTGCGGCATTGTCGGGCTTCCAAACGTGGGCAAGTCCACGATTTTTTCGGCGCTGTGCTCGGAGCCGGCGGAAGCGGCGAACTATCCTTTCAGCACCATCGTCCCCAATATCGGGATCGTGGACGTTCCGGACGAGCGCCTGCTCAGGCTCAGCGCGATCTTCAGCCCGAAGCGCACGATCCACACGACCGTTGAGTTCGTGGACATTTCCGGGCTGAAAAAAGGCTCGTCCAAGGGCGAGGGGCTGGGCAACCAGTTTCTTTCGCACATCCGCGAGGTCGGGGTGATCGCGCACGTCGTTCGATGCTTTGACGATCCGGACGTGGCGCACGTAAGCGACCGCGTGGATCCGGCGGCGGACATAGAGACGATCAACGTCGAGCTTGCGCTTGCGGACCTTGAAACCCTGGCGAAACGAAGGGAGCGGGCGCAGAAGTCGCTTAAATCCAAGGCCGATCAAAAGGCCGCCGAGGCCGTGCTCGCCGTTCTGGACAAAATCGAGGGCGCGCTGGAAACCGGCCGGCCCATTCGCTCGGTGGATCTAAGCTCCGACGAAAAGGCGGCGATTTACGACTGCCATTTTATCACGGCCAAGCCGCAGATCTACGTGCTCAATGCCGACGACCCGGAAATGAAGGGCGCCACCGCAGGCTACGTCGCCGCGGCGCGCAAGGTCGCCGAGGACGAAGGCGCGCGAGCCGTCACGATCTTCGGCAAGCTGGAAGCGGAGCTTGGCGCCATCGACGACCCGGAAGAAAAGCTCGCATTTTTGAAGGAGCTTGGCCTTAGCGAGCCCTCGCTTCCCCAGCTTATACGCGCCGCCTACGATCTTTTGGGCCTGCGAACCTTTTTCACCACCGGCGAGGACGAATGCCGCGCCTGGACCATTCCGGCCGGCGCCCCGGCGCCCAAGGCGGCCCGCGCGATACACACGGACTTCGAACGCGGCTTTATCAAGGCCGATGTGTACACTTGCGAGGATATTTTCCAGCACGGAAGCGAGGCCAAGATCAAGCTGGCCGGCAAGTACCGCATCGAGGGCAAGGAATACGTTGTGCAGGACGGCGACGTGATTTTTTTCAAGTTCAACGTGTAGGCGTTTTAATGAAAAAAACGCTGTCGACGGAAAATGCGAAAGGGCATAAAGGAGGCGGCGATGATCGATAACGAAATTAATGATATTTTTGTCCACGCCTCTCCTTTTGTGATGAACGTCTGGGATGAAAATATCAGGCTTATTTCCACGAGCCAACAGGCCGTGGCGATGTTTAATCTTTCCAGCGAGGCGGAATACATCGAGCGCTTCAACGAGCTTTCGCCTGAGCGCCAGTACTGCGGCGAGCGTTCCGACGAAAAAGCGCTGCGCATACTAAAAGAAACGCTAAAGACCGGCCGGGTTCAAACGGAATGGATGCATCAAACCCTGCAAGGCGATCCCATACCCACGGAAGTTACGCTCGTTCGTTTTTCCCACAATGGCAGGCAGATGATCGCCGCCTATACCGTCGATCTGCGCCCGATCAAGGCGGCGATTGAACGGGAGCATATCGCCACGCAGAAAGAGCTGGAAGCGACGCGCAGGCAGCAGCTTATGTACGACGCGATTCCTATTCCCTCGACATTGTGGGACGAGGATTGCCGGCTTATAGACTGCAATAAAGCCATGGCGGACATGCTTGAGCTTCCCGGAAAAAAAGAGGCGCTTGAAAGGTTTTTTGAATTTATTCCCGAGGATTTTCCGGCTGGGACGACGGAGCTTGAAAAAGGAGCGCGTTTTTTCGAGCGCGTTCTAAAGGAAGGCCAAAACGGGGTTGAATACTCGCACGTCGTGAAGGGGGAAATTATTCCGGTGGAAATAACCAGCGTGGAAATTTCCTTGCAGGATCGCCGGCATATCGCATGTTACGCGCAGGATCTGCGTCCGCTTTTAAAAGCCGCCGAGCAAATACGCGAGGCTGAGGAACGCTCGCAGCTTGTTTCTGATTCCACGCCCATGCCCATAATTATGCTCGACGGCAATTATGTCGCTATCGATTGTAATTACGAATCGATGCGGGTTCTCGGCGCCCAGGACAAAAATGAATTTCTTGAAAATTTCGCTAACTATATGCCGGATGCGCAAAGCGATGGCCGTACGACAGACGAAATATTGAAGGACGCCTTGACAAAGGCCTTCGAGGAAGGCTATTCCCGCCTTGACGAATTTTTTTACTTGCATAAGGACGGCTCCCTTGTGCCCTTCGAGATGGTCTACGTGCGCATAAAGCGCAAAAACGATTTTGTCGTGATTGGATACGGGCGCGACTTGCGCGAAAGCAAAAGAATGCTGCTGGAAATGCGGCAAAGGGAAGTGGCCGAGGAAAAAAACCGGGCCAAAACGCGCTTCCTCGCCCGCATGAGTCATGAAATCCGCACTCCCATGAACGCGATAATAGGCATGGCCGAGCTTGCCCTGCGCTCGAACGGCATGGACGAGGCGCGCGAGCACATGGTTACTGTCAAGCAGGCGGGAACGAACCTTCTTTCGATTATTAACGATATTCTTGACATAACGAAAGTCGAAAACGACAAGCTGGAAATCGTTCCGGTCAATTATCATTTTTCAACTCTTTTGAACGACGTTATCAGCATAGCGCGGATGAAAATCCTGGATTCCAACCTTAGTTTTGTCGTTAAGGTCGGAAGCAATATTCCTAATTCGCTGCATGGCGATGAGGTACGGATTCGTCAGGTTTTGCTAAATCTTCTTACCAACTCTATCAAGTACACGGACAGCGGCGGTTTCGTTTCGCTGAGCATCGAAGGCGAGATGGAAGGCGACGATATTTTAAATTTGACAATGAAGGTGGAAGACTCAGGGAGGGGCATAAGAAAAGAAGATGTGGGAAGGCTGTTCGATGAATACGCAAGGTTTGACACTCATGCGAAATTCGCCGAGGGCATTGGGCTTGGGCTTCCGATCGTCTGGCATATAATGAACGGCATGGGCGGAAAGATCGGCGTGCAGTCCGAATACGGCGTGGGAAGCGTTTTTACGATAACGTTTTCGCAAAAAGTTCGTAAAAATATTTCGACAAGCCTTATCGAGGGAGCGCGGGGAAAAAACGTTTTGGCCTACGAGCCGCGCAGGCTATACGCCGACTCGCTTGTCTTCGCGCTTGAAAGCCTGGGCGTAAAAAGCGCCCTGGCGCGGAACGACGGCGATTTGTTGGAAAAACTGCGCTCCGACGCCTTTGATTACGCCTTTATTTCCTTCGAGATGTACAGGAAAAACATTGTAGCCGTAAAGGAACTTGCCGTAAAGACAAAAATCGTCGTTCTTACCGAATTCGGCGAAAGCATTCCCGAGAAAAACTTTATCGCGCTTTCCATGCCCGCGCATTCGCTGTCCGTCGCCAACATACTGAGCGGCGGACAGGACAGCTTTTCGTACTACCGGAATTCCGGCTTTGTCGCCGGCTTTCTCGCCCCGGCTGCAAGCGTGCTTGTAGTCGACGATGTTCTGACGAACCTGAAAGTAATAAAAGGGCTTTTGGCTCCTTACGGAATGCAAATGAGCCTTTGCAAAAGCGGCGAAATGGCCCTCGATGCGCTAAAGGTAAATCGCTACGACATTGTGTTCATGGATCACCTAATGCCCGGCCTGGACGGCGTTGAAACCACGGCGCGCATAAGGGCGATGGGGGAGGGGGACGGCTATTTCGCGCGGCTGCCTATCGTCGCGCTGACGGCCAACGCCGTTTCCGGCATGTGCGAATATTTTATGGAAAATGGTTTCAGCGATTTTATGTCCAAGCCCGTGGACGTGGTAAAGCTTAACAGCGTTCTTGAAAAATGGATACCAAAGGAAAAGCGCCTGAAAATCGAGGCGAAATAGGCTAAGCAAGCGCGTCATCCCGCGTAACCGGGATGACGCGCCTGCGCCGCTACTGCGGTCGGGCGCGCTCCTGGCCGCCCGGCATCGAGTACATCTTGATCCCCTCGTCGGGAAACTTCGCCTTCACCTCCAGCACGGCCCGCTCGATGGCCGGAACGTCCTGTTCCTCGCACCAAAAGACAAAAACGATGTTTTCCTCAGGCCACACCGGATCCCCCATTCGCGGGCCTGAGTTGCCGACGCCAAGGACGCCGGGATATTTGGTGTAATGGCCGCCGACCTTCTCCTGCGCTATGGCCTCGAGAATGTTTTCCTCGATCGAACGATTCGCGATAAGCTCCACGCGCGTCATTGCTGCGCCTCCGGGCCGTCGATTGACGGCATGGCCGACGGCAGCGCCATGCCGGCGACCGCGATCGGGTCGAGGGCCTTCCTCTTCCGCCCTTCGCCCGAGGCCACCCGTTGGCGCCAGGCGTCGCGCTTAGCCGCCCTCTGATCCGATCGCTTGTTGACGATGTAATAAATGACCGGCATCAAGAACAGCGTCATCAGCGTGCCGAAGGAAAGGCCACCAAGAACGGTCTTTCCTATGGGCGCCACCATCTCCGATCCTTCGCCCGGCCAGAACGCCATGGGCATAAGGCCGACGACCGTGGTAAGCGTCGTCATCAAAATCGGGCGCAGGCGCGTGCCGGCGGCCTCGACGCAGGCCTCGTGCAGGGGAATGCCGCGCTTGCGCAGAAGGTTCGTGTAGTCCACAAGCACTATTCCGTTGTTAGTTATGACTCCTATGAGTACAAGGAGGCCGACCAGGGTAAGCACGTTGAACAGCGTTCCCGTAAGGAAGTAAATCGCCACTATGCCGATAAGCGAAAGCGGTATGGTGAAAATGATGATAAAAGGATCCCTGAAGGATTCGAAGAGGCTGGCCATAACCCCGAACACAAGCAGTACCGCTACGATGGCGATAAGCATGAAATTCATCGCCACTCTTTCCATCTCCGTGTTGCCGCCGCCGAAATCTATCACCACGTCGTCGGCCAGCGCCACTCCTTCCCTTACGGCGCGCTCCACTTGCTGCTGAAGGACGTTCATCTGCGTGCCCGGCCGCGCGCCTGCGGTGACGCTTATAACGCGGCCCTGGTTTTCTCGGTTTATCGTTACCGGCCCCGTGCCTTCCTGAAAGCTGACGAAGCTGGACAGCGGAACCCTGCCGGCCAGCTGGCTGTTGACGAAGATATTGTCAAGCGCGGGCCTTGAGTTGCGATCCGCCTCGGCGAGGATCAGCACAACGTCGTAGTCGCTGCCGTCGGCGCGGAACCTTGTCGCCGTAACGCCGTCAACCGCGGCGCGAATCTCGTTGCCGACGACCATGGTGTTAAGGCCCAGCGCGTACATCCTGTCGCGGTCGATCAAAAGCTCGATCTGCGGAAGGCCCTCGGTAAGGTCTATGCGCGGCTCGGTAAGCTCCGGGATTCCCTCGAGTATCTCCACGACCCTGCGCGCCGTTTCCATTCCGCGCGCCGTGTCGTCCGTGCGAATGATCACTTCGACCGCCGCGCCCCCAAGCATCGCCATCCCGCCGCCTCCGCCGCCGGAAAAGGAAACGTCGGGAAACTGGCCGAAGTAGGGCCGCAGCCTTTCGCGTATTTCCGTGGCCGTTTCCACCCGCTCGGCGAAGGGCGGCAGGTTTATGCGAAGGCTGCCGGAATTGCTGCTGCTTCCGCCGCCGCCGCCCATGCCCATCATTCCGCCGCCGCCGCCGGCGCGCAGGATCAGATCCTCGTAGCCGACGATCTCGCTTTGGACGATCTGCTGGAACTGCTGGAGGATCGCCTCCGTGTACCTAAGCGGCGTTCCCACCGGCAGGGTCACGGAAATCGTAACCTGATCCGCCTCCTGCTCCGGCATTATTTCCCAGCCGATGATGGGAATCATGACAACGCTTCCGACAAAAAGCGCGAGGAGAAAAATCACGACGATCGCTTTCTTGCGCAAAATCTTGTCGACGATCCAGCGATAGCCGTTGTCAAGGCCCTTGAAAAATTTTTCGAAGCCGCCGTCGATTTTCGCGAGCAGCCCTTTCAGGGGCTTTTGCTTGCGCGTGACGAGCGGGGTGTAGTGGCTTGCAAGCACCGGCACCAGAAAGAGCGCCGTGAAAAGGGAAACGGCCAGCGAGATCACTATCGTAAACGCAAGCCCTTGGAAGATCTCGCCGTAAAGCTCCAAAAGCCCCTGGAACATGACAAGCGGAAGAAAGACGCAAAGGGTGGAAAGCGTGGAAACGACGATCGCGCGGATCATTTCCGTGGTGCCCAGTATGGCCGCGGGCTTCAGCTTCGCGCCTTTTTCCCTGTAGCGGTAAATGTTTTCCAGAATGACGATGGAATTGTCTATGAGCATTCCAATGCCAAGGACAAGGCCGGCCATCGTCATCAGGTTAAGCGTAAGGCCGGCGAAGTACATCAGCATGAAGGTGATAAGAACGGAGATAGGAATGCTAAGGCCGATGATAAAGGTCGACTTGAAGGAGCGCAGGAAAATAAAAAGAAAGACCATCGAAAGGATCACGCCGGAGAGGGC
>WRAL01000068.1 GCA_009780285.1 Treponema sp. | reverse complement strand
TTGAGCTGAATGTCGAACCTGCGTTTGTCGGGCGTGATGTATTCACCGAGCAAAACCGCCCGCCCATCGCCTAACATGGTAAAGTGCCCGTACTGAAATCCGGCGTAGGCTTGGGCGAAGGGGCGTACATCGTCAGGCATTGCCGCACCGGAGAGCATCCGGTCGGCGTGTTCCAGCTGGCCGGGCTTTAAGCCAAGCTCCAAAGCAAGCGGTTCATTAAAGATAACCGTTTCGGGAGAGGCCGGCGAAGCAGGGTTTTGGTCCCGGTAAAAGATTTCGGGAAGCGTTCTATAGGTATATTCAAAGTTCCAGCTTGCGGGCCGGGCTTGCGTTTCGTTGTCCATCAGTAATTATATCCAGTTTTGCGGAAATGGATACCACGGAAATCAATAGCGTCTTTGCCCATACAGGCGGGGCGTTACGGGGCGGAGCCCCGTATGGGGGGTAGTGGAAAACGCCGAAGGCGGTTGGAACGAGGGGGGCTTGCCCCCCATCTGCAAAATTAATTTTCGGAAACAGATACAATGCCAATTGACAGGCACCCGCAAGCACGCTAAACTATTCCAAGAGGTGATTCAATGAACACAACCCACTGCCAAAGCTGCGGCCTTCCTTTCGACGCGGCGCATGAAAGCCTTATCGCCACCGAAAAGGACGGCTCGAAAAGCGATTACTGCTCGTTTTGCTATAAGGACGGGGAATTTATCCAGGCCGAGGCGACAATCGCCGATATGGTCGAGGTTGGCGTTCCGCACCTTGGAAGGAAGATTGGCGAGGAAGCGGCAAGGGAACAATTGTCGGCTTTTTTGCCGACTTTGCGCCGGTGGAAAATGAGGGAAGAACTGATTAAATCCAATGGGGATTTAATCAGTTCTACTTAACCGCTTCTGCGCAGCGTTAGCGAGCAGAAGCGAAGGAACCGCTGATTTTCCTTATTTAATCAGCGGTTCCCTAGTATTTGATCACGCTCTTTGTTTGCCACTTGCCTTGAAGCCAGCGTATAAGGAAGGAGATTCCCCGCGACGCGAAGTCGGCGCCCATCGCAAGCCATACGCCCAACGGCCCCATTTCAAGAACGAAAACAAAAAAGTACGCGCCGAGAACGCGCACGAGCCACATAGACAGTATTGAAACCATCATTACATAACGCGCATCTCCTGCGGCGCGAAGGGCGTTGGGAAGGGCAAAGCTTAAAGCCCAGCCTAAAGCCATTGAAATGCAATGCGTCGTCAAAAATGTTTTTGCAAGGACGTGGGCTTCGGGGCTTAATTGGAATAGGCCGATAAGCTGTTCGGCAAAAATAAAAGTAAGCCCTGACATGCCTACCAGAAAGATATACGCAAGCCTAATGATTTTTTTTACGAAGCGTTTCGCCGCGGCGTAATCGCCGGCGCCAATGCACTGGCCAACGACCACGACCAAGGTCATGCTGAACGCGCTGCCCGTCTGAAATGCCAGTGAGTTAATCGCCCCGGTGATCGCGTTCGCCGCCATCGCGACGGTGCCAAAGCCTACAAAAATACGTTGGGTAAGAAGCCTTCCTACCATAAACATCGAGCTTTCGGTGGCGCCGGGAATGCCGACGTTGCAAATATTTTTAATGATAGGCGTAACGATGCGAACCTTAAAAAGCCCGGCCAGGGTAACGGGGCTTGCGGAATTTCTGTAAAGCATTATGCTGGCAATGCCTGCGGCGATTATCCTGCTAATTAACGTGGCCAGCGCCGCGCCCATTACG
The DNA here is from genome assembly GCA_009780285.1 of Treponema sp. Lineage (GTDB taxonomy): Bacteria > Spirochaetota > Spirochaetia > Treponematales > Breznakiellaceae > WQXQ01. Next base: position 5,569 of record WRAL01000068.1, on the reverse strand, counting down.
CCTATTCCCATGACGTAAATAAAAATCGCGTTGCCGCCTACGCTAAGAAAGTTTACAAAGAGCGAAATTCGCATGGGCGCCTTGCTGTTTCCGGTCGCGCGAAACAGCGCCGAACAGGAAGAATAGATCGCCAAAAAGGGAAAGGACAGCGCCGTAAAGAAAAAATAGACCATCGCGGCGTCCATTACGTCGTCGGCGATATTGCCGTAAAACAGGCTGATGATGGGGCGGCGAAGGAACAGCGCCACTGTCATCATGCAAAGGGAGATGAAGGTGGCAAGATAGATTAATTGTTTCGCGGCCGTTTTTGAGTTCGCGTGATCGCGCCGGCCTATGTATTGGCTGACAACCACCGTGCCGCCTGCGGACATGGCGGCAAAGGCAATTATCAAAAGATTATTGATATTATCGATTATGTTAACGCCTGAAACCGCGTGTTCGCCCACCGAGCTTACCATTACGGTGTCGGCGGCGCCCATAGCCACAACCAAAAGCTGCTCGACCATTAGCGGCCATAAAAGGCCGAACAGGGCTTTGTTGTTCCAACGGTTTTCTATAGAAAAATTTTGTTCCAAAGCCAGTCCGCCAATGCCTTTTCCTCAGTATACCCTGCATCATACACTGGCGGCGGATTTTTTGCAATGCCCCTGCCCGGCCCAGGAAGCGGCGCAGTGATGTCCCTGCTCCCTCCGTGTAACTCCGTGGTTAATTTTCCGGCAAAATTGATTTCCCTGCCCAGCCCTCTACGGCGCCTTTGTCGCCGCGTAAAGCCTGTAGCCGCCGGCGATATTACGCGCGTCGAAGCCCTTTTGCGCGAGGATGCGCGTGGCGACGTAGCTGCGCATCCCGCTATGGCAATGCGCAAAGACGGGCTTGCCACGATCGAGCTCCCCGAGCCGCGAGCGCAGATCGTTAAGCGGAATGTTGATAAAACCCTCGATTTTTCCTTTGGCGACCTCCTGCGGATCGCGCACGTCAAGGAGGATGGCGCTGCCGTCGCGGGGAAGGCCGTCGACGTCGTGCCAATGGACATTTTTCACCTTTCCGGAAAGCGCGTGTTCGATTACCAGGCCGGCGACGTTCACCGGATCTTTCGCCGAGGAATAGGGCGGCGCGTAGCATAAATCGAGGGCCGCAAGATCGCGCGCCGTCATTCCGGCGCGGATAGCCACGGCCAGCGCGTCGCAGCGCTTGTCAACGCCGCCGAAGCCGGCGATCTGCGCCCCGAGTATTTTGCCGGATACGTTTTCAAAAATTATTTTCATTGACATGTATCCGGCGCCGGGATAATAGCTTGAATGTCCGGGCAGCCACAGGAAGGCTTTGTCGTAATCGCGCTTTAGGCGCTTCGCGGTTTTTTCGTTCATGCCGGTGCAGGCCGCCGTCATTTCAAAGACCTTGATGACGGCGGAGCCTTGCGCGCCTTTGTACTCGGAATTAACGCCGGCGATATTGTCCGCGGCGATTCGTCCCTGCTTGTTCGCCGGGCCTGCAAGCGGGATCAGCGCCGGCATTCCGGTTGAAAAGTCCGGCGCTTCAACCGCGTCGCCCGCCGCGTAAATGTCCGGATCGGAAGAGCGCATTTTGCGGTCAACGGCAATTCCGCCCAGCGCGCCGATCTCGAGCCCAGCTTCCTTCGCGAGCTTTACGTCCGGGCGAACGCCGATCGCTAAGACAATTAAGTCCGCTTCGATTGCGCCGCTTTGCAGTTCCAGGGTAAGGCAATCAGGCCCTTCGATGATTTTTTTTAGCGCGTCGTTAAGACGCAGGCGAACGCCGCGCTCGCGCATGTGTTTGTGTACTTCGCAAATTATGTCCGCGTCGAATTGAGCCAGAACTTGACTTGACATTTCCACGACCGTGGTTTCAAGGCCGCAGTCGATCAGGTTTTCCGCCATTTCCATTCCGATAAAGCCGCCGCCGATCACCGCCGCCTTTCGCGGGCGCTTTTCCGCGATGAACGCTTTTATGCGATCCATGTCGGCCATGTTTCGCAGGGTAAATGCGCGGCCGCAATTGATCCCTTCGATTGGCGGAACGACCGGCGCGCCGCCGGGCGCGAGGATCAGTTTGTCGTAATGTTCCTCGCGAATATCGCCGGAGCGAAGGTTTTTGACGCTTACGGTTTTTGCCGCGCGGTTTATGGCAAGCGCCTCGTGCAGGGTTTGCGCGTCCACGTTGTAGCGCGCGCGGAAGCCTTCCGCCGTTTGCAGGAGCAGGCTTTCGCGCTTTGGAATCGCGCCGCCTATGTGGTACGGCAGGCCGCAGTTCGCGAAGGAAACGTGCTCGCCTTTTTCAAAAATCGTGATCTCCGCGCGTTCGTCGAGCCTGCGCAGCCTTGCCGCCGCCGTTGCGCCTCCGGCGACTCCGCCAATGATAATGACTTTCATGCAGCCTCCTTTGTTGGGATTATGGTACGGCTGTTTGCAAGCTATGTCAAGAATGGGCCAATCCGCCGTTGGCGGATCGGCCTCGAAGGTTTTGGGGCGGGCAAGGCCCGCCTTCGCCAAAACTTCAGGGAGATATGCGCTTAAATCAAGGCGGGGCGTTACGGGGCCAATCCGCCGTTGGCGGATTGGCCTCGAAGTTTTGGCGCAGCCAAAACTTCAGGGATATATGCGCTGGAATTACGGCGGGGCGTTGCGGGGCCAATCCGCCGTTGGCGGATTATCCTCGAAGTTTTGGCGCAGCCAAAACTTCGAGGATATATGCGCTGGATTTACGGCGGGGCGTTACGGGGCAGCGCCCCGTAGAGGGGGAAGCGTAGGACGCGCGCTTGCGCGCGGCCGGAGCGGGGGGGAGACTTCCCCCGCATGATTTATCCCTCGTCCTCGTTGAGGCTGCCGAAATGCCGGCCGATTAGGTCGAGCTTGAGCTTGCGGAGTTTTTCCGTTATCGAGACTTTGTAGACGTGCGGATTGAGCAGGCGTTTGTAGGTTTGGTCGAAGGTGGCGAAGTCGGCGAGGGATTTTTCGCGTATCGCCGCAAGCGCGGGACGGGGGGACACGGCCTCGCCGGAGCGGACGCGCGGCTTGAGCAGGGGCTCGGGCGGGGCTTCCGGCGCGTGGAAAAAGTGCCGGTAGTCCGCGGCCGGGTGCGAGAAGCGGTAGCGCCGGCCGGGCTCGAAGGTTTCGCTTTCGCCGGGCGAGTCAAGCGCGAGCACGTCGGCTACGGCGTGGCCGCGACCGTCGCGCATGCGCCAGACCTGCTTTACGCCGGGGTTCGTGGTTTTTTCCTGGTTGTCGGAAAATTTCATTACGGGCGAGAATTTTCCCGGGGCGATTTCGCAGGCGGCCATTTTGTACACGCCGGCGAAGGCCGCGCAGTTTCCGCCGGTGACGAGGTTCGTGCCAACGCCCCAGGAGTCGACCGGCGCGCCTGCGCTTACCAGCGTGTGTATGATGGACTCGTCGAGGTCGCCGGAAACGGTGATTTGGGCGCGCGGAAGGCCGGCCTCGTCCAACATGCGGCGCACTTCGGCGGACAGGTAGTGAAAGTCCCCGGAATCCAGGCGCAGGGAAAAGTTTTTTCCCTGCGCGGCGAGTTTTTTTCCGGAGGCGATGGCGCTCGGCGCGCCGCTTTTTAGGGTGTTGTAGGTGTCGACAAGGAAGACGCAGTTGTCGGGGTAGAGCCGCGCGTAGGCGTCAAAGGCTTCCTCCTCGCTTGCGAAGGACATGATCCATGAATGCGCCATCGTTCCCGCGACGGGAATGCCGTAGGTTTTTCCGGCCAGCGCGTTGGAGGTGGCCCGCGCGCCGCCTATGTAAGCCGCGCGCGAGGCGGACATGGCGCCGTCCGGCCCCTGCGCGCGCCGCAGGCCGAATTCCATCACCGCGCCGCCGCCGGAAGCGTGCCAGATTCTCCGCGCCTTCGTAGCCACCAGGCTTTGGAAGTTAAGCGCGTTAAGGAGCAGTCCTTCGATGATCTGGCATTCGACGAGCGTGCCTTCGACCCGCGCCACCGGTTCGTGGGGAAAGACGACGGCGCCTTCGTCTGCCGCCCAAAGGCTGCCGGAAAAGCGAAAGCCGCGCAGGCTGTTCAAAAAACCGGCGCCGAAGGGGCCGAGGGATTCCAGGTATTCAAGGTCGCTTTCGCTGAAGCGCAGCGCGGAAAGTTTTTCGAGCAGGGTTTCAAGGCCGGCGAAGATCGCGTAGCCGCCGCCGAAGGGCTGCCTGCGAAAAAAAAATTCGAACGCGGCCCTGCGATCCGGGTTTTGCGCCCAGTAGCCCTGCGCCATGGACAGGGAATAATAGTCGGCGAATAGCGCTGAGCTTTCGCCGCCGTTGGCGTCGTTGCCGCCATTGGCGTCGTTGGCAAAGACGCTGGCGCCGGCCGTCACCTGAGGCCCTCGATTATGCGCGGCGTTAAGTCGATCATTCCTTTGTTTTGCCGGTTTTGCGCGGGCCTGTCAAGCGAGCCGGCGGAAGGATTTTTTTTCGAAAATGCCATTTTGACTAAAGCAAAACGCGCTTTTCCGCCATATATAGGGTAGGCGCGCGGCGCGTCGAACCTTGACGGCCCAACCGCCGGCGGGTATATTCAAAGCAAGGGGAAGATGGAAAAATGACAGCGGCAGAAAAGTACAAAGCGCCCGAGGGCCTCACTCCGGAGAAAGTATGGGAGATGTTTTACGCGAACGAGGCGCGGGCCGAGGCATACAGAGCCGAATGGGAAAAGCGCCAGGAAGAATACAGGGCTGAATGGGAAAAACGACAGGCGGAAGCTGACCGGCGACAGGCGGAGGCCGACCAGCGGCAAGCCGAAGCCGATCAGAAGCGCGAACTGGAAAAGGCCGAATTCGAGCGGCGGCAGGCGGAATTGGACCGAAAGTGGGCTAAAACGATGGAGGCCTGGGACCGGGCAGATCGCCGCATCGAGTCCGGCAATAAGAAGATAGGCGGGCTTGAGAACACTTTCGGGGAACTGATGGAGCATCTTGTCGCGCCCGGAATCGAGAAGCGCTTTCAGGAGATCGGCATCGACTTCGAGCTTACGGCCCACAATTTTCGCCTAAAAGAAGGCCGTCGCTGCATTGCCGAAATCGACCTGCTTCTGGAAAACGACCGGAACGTAATGGCCGTGGAAGTAAAAGCCAAGCCCCGCGTGGACGACATGGAAAAGCACGCAAAACGGCTGGAAACGCTGCGCGGCTACTACGCCAAGCGTGGAGACAGCCGGAAGATTTTTGGCGCCATTGCCGGCGCCGTTTTCGGAAGGGCCGAAAGAAAGGCCGCCCTTGGCGCCGGCTTTTTCGTCCTGACGCAATCCGGCGACACGATGCGCATGGACATCCCCGACGGCTTCGAGCCTAAAGCCTGGTAAGAGCCGCCTTTATCTAAGGCCCTCGATTATGCGCGGCGAATCAAGGATGGCGATACCGGCCGCGCGCATTTCGGCCAACGCGCGCTCGCCGGAACCTTCCGGCCGTCCAACGGCGCGCGTCGCGTCCAAGGCCAGCGCTACCGCAAAGCCGAGCCGCAGCGCGTCCATGACGCTTTGCAGAACGCAGTAATCCAACGCAAGCCCGCCGATAACAAGCTCGCTCACGCCGGCCTCGCGAAGGGCGCCG
>WRAL01000067.1 GCA_009780285.1 Treponema sp. | reverse complement strand
TAATTGACATACATATAAAAAGCAATAACGCTTCCTATGTCGCTCCTGCCAATAAACGTCAATACAAAACCTATAAGCAAACAAAGCAACGGCAATGCGCTGGATAAAATTGCGTTTAATTCCATTGTCAGTATAGATAGTTTGTTTATATGCGTTTCACTTTTAAAATGCATTTTATTTTGTTTGTTGAATAGAGATGATATTTCATTTTCACATTTCATTTGCTTGACAAGGGTATATGAAGCGAATATTTCTCTTGCAAGTTTATCCATGCCTTCCCATTGCTTTATTTGATTTTCCCATGCATTCTTCATGCTTTCTTTCGTTATATTGACTAAAAACATTGCTATGGGAATAGTAAAGAAACTAACTAAAAAGAGAGGCACATTTATTTGCACAAGAACTATAATTGCAAACAAAATTTTGATAATGTTAGTGATGACATTTACTGGAAAAGTTCCTAATAAATCACTATAACAATATACTTCCCTTAATAAACGATTGATAACAATAGTATCATCCATTGTTTTTTTTCTATGTATAGTTGCTTTCAAAATGCTGTTTAAAATATTAAGTCTTTTTTCATGCCCTATAACGCTTTCCATTCGCGAGCCCAAAATACGACTAAAAAAAGAAAGAAAACTCCTGGAAATCAAAATGAAAAATACGATGACTAGATTTATGAGGGTAGTCAAAGAAAACGTGGCAGTTTGCACATCTTCGATTATTGATCGAATCGCAAAAGGCATAACCGATACAATTGCAGTAAGGGCTATAGAAAAAACAATGGCAACGATTTGACTTTTACGATATGCCCTGCTTTCCTTCCATCTTTCAATAAATTCTTTTAACATTCAGCCTTTACCCCCACTTATTATTGGCACCGACAAAACTTATTGCAGTAAAATGACAAAGAGATATTCTGCCTCTTCCTACAGGCACTCTATGCCGCACCACACTAAAATAACATTTTTATGTCACCATTATTTTTTATTATATGCGATCAATTTTTCATAATATACCTCTAGTAATTCATCGGGCATGCTTTTTGTTGCAAGACATTTTCTTTAACTACTAGCCTCCGTTGCTAGAAGCATGGGTACCTTCACCTTTGTCTAAGACTATAGGCCATTTGCGCTCTTATGTCAAGCGATTCCCGAATGAAAAATAGGAAATTCGCAAACTTTTTCTCGCAAACCACTACGCAGACGTGTAGTGGTTGGGGCCGGCTGTCAATCGAGGCTGGCGGCACGCAAGGCGCGCGCATCCACGGCGGGGGCGCCCAGGGGCAGTCGCGCGCTGCTGCGGATAAACCCGCAGCGCCTTTGTTCGTCCGCGTTGCCTTCATTGGCGCTACGGCATGTTGCTTGGATGCGTCTACGCGCTGCGCGCGCGTTTGTTGGCCGTGGCGCTCTCGGCGTGGCGCCTCATTCATCAGCACGCTGCGCTCGCCTTTATTGGCCCTACCCGCAGAGGGCGCAGCGGAAGACGCGCGCTTGCGCGCGGCTGCAGCGCGGGGGAGACTTCCCCCGTCTGAAAATAAAAAATTTTGCCGGCAGTTGCGCCCGGAATAGCCCTGTGGTATACTTTTGTTATGGAAAAAAACCTGCAAAAGCGATTCGACGAAGCGCGAAAGCTGATCGGCAATACGCCGATGATTGAGATTGAGTTCCGTTATCAAGGCGGCGCGCCGCGCGTCCTTTACTTCAAGCTGGAGTACTACAACCTTAGCGGCTCGGTGAAGGACAGGATGGCGATCAGCGTTTTGGAAAGCGCCTACAATTCCGGCGCGCTTTCTCTGGGGCACGCCATCGCGGAGACGACGAGCGGGAACACCGGGATTTCGCTGAGCTACCTCGGCGCGTACCTGGGAAACGAGGTCTTGATTTACATGCCGGACTGGATGAGCGAGGAGCGCAAGAAAATGGTTGGCGCCGCCGGCGCGAAGCTGAACCTTCTGAGCAAGGAACAGGGGGGATTCAAGGGCTGTCTTGCCGCCGTCGAAAAGCTGGCGATCGAAAACCCGCTTGTCTTTACGCCTAAGCAGTTTGAAAATAACGACAATGTTATGGCGCACTTTAACACTACGGGCCCGGAAATCGCCGCGCAGTTGAAGGCTTTTGGCAAAACCTGCGACGCGGTGATCGCCGGCGTCGGAACCGGCGGCACGATAATGGGAATTGGAAAGTATCTAAAGACCGTCAATAAAAACGTCAAGGTTTTTCCGCTTGAGCCAGAATCCAGCCCCACGCTAAAAACGGGGTATCAGGTTGGCAAGCACAGGATTCAGGGCATTTCCGACGAGTTTATACCGCCAATCGTTAAACTGGACGAGCTTGACGACATCGTTGACGTTGACGACGGCGACGCGATTATCATGGCGCAGAAGATAAGCCGCGCGCTCGGCCTTGGCGTGGGGATTTCCTCCGGGGCGAATTTTATCGGCGCGGTAAAGGCGCAGGACATGCTGGGCCTGGATAAAACCGTTGTCAGTATTTTTTCCGACGACAATAAAAAGTATCTGTCCACGGACCTTATGCGCGAGGAGCCGGTAAAGGCCGGCTTTTTGTCCCCCGACATCGAGCTTTTATCTTTTAGATCGATGCGAGCGTAGGCCGCAAAGCCGGCCTGGATTACGGGCCGGTTTTTTAATTTTCTTCGGCAAAAAATCCCGCGCGCTCCAGCGCGGATCGCAGCGTTTTTAGATCCTCCCAGGCGGGGCGCTTGAGATTTTCGTCGCGCAGAAGGGCGCTGGGATGGTAGGTCGCCAAAAGCGGCGCCGTGAAGCCGCCGAGGTCAATCTCCGTTATTTTTCCCCTAAGCTGGCCTATGCCGGCCTGGGAACGCAGCAGCGTTCCTGCGGCCACCTTTCCGGCGCAAAGGATAAAGGCCGGCCGAAGAAGGCGCGCCTGCCTTTCAAGGAAGGGAGCGCAGGCGGCGATTTCGTCGGGCTGGGGATTGCGGTTTTCCGGCGGGCGGCATTTGACCACGTTGGCGATGTAGCAGTTCGTTTGCCGCGACAGGCCGATGGCGCCGAGCATTTTATCGAGGAGCTGCCCGGCCTTGCCGACGAAGGGCCTTCCCGACGCGTCCTCGTCGGCGCCCGGCCCTTCGCCTATTACCATTACGAAAGGGCGATCGGGGCCTTCGCCGGGGACGGCGTTTTTCCGGCCCTGCGCAAGTCGGCAGGCAGCGCAGGCGCGCGCGTCGGCGGCGATTTGATCGAGGCTGTCGACGATGCCGTTGTCCACGGCGCCGGCATGGAAGCTGTCCGTTTCCGCGTCGTCGGCAAATGCGTATTCGGCCGGCGCTTCCATGTAGCCTCCGGAAGCGACGGCGGAGGCCAGGTCAAGAAGGCGCGCGACGCTGGTTTTTTCGTTGGCGGTCATTCATGCATTCAACTACGGCTAGGGAAAAAAGGCAAGGGGCCTTAGCCGTAGCGCACGCGCGGATCGAAGGCGGCGATAAGGATGTCAACTATTGTAAACGTTACCATCAAAAAAACAGAAATAAAAACGAAAATGGAAAGAACGAGGTTCACGTCGCGCATGATCATCGCCTCGTACATGAGCCTTCCGGATCCAGGAAACGCGAAAATAATTTCCATCACAAGGGATGATCCGAAAATGCCTGTGAGCGTAAGCCCCACTCGCGTGAAAGTTTGAGTAAGGCAGTTGCGAAAGGCGTGGGAAAAAAGCGCGCGCCGCTCGGAGATTCCGCGCATCCTTAGGCTTAACATGTAGGGCCGGGAAATCTGATCCAAAACCAGCGCGCGCGTCTCGCGCATTCCCTCACCAAAACCCTGCGCAAAGTGTACCATCACTAACAGAAACACATGGTGGATATAAGCTGGAACGAAGGCCCCCGGCGCGCTGGCGAAAGAAAATCGCGGAAAGCCGGTTATCGGAAAAAGGCCGGTCATGAAGGCGAGAATCTGCAGCAGAATGCAAACCATGAGAGGCGGAAGCGAGTACAGCGCCAGGGCAGCGAAGTTGGCCGCGAGGTCCATGCGCCCGCCGGCCCTGCGCGCAAGGAGGGAGCCCAGCAAGACGGACGCGAGCGTGATGGTCGAAAGCGAGATTATATTCAGGAAGAGCGTATTGAGAAACCTTTCCCTCATGAGAAAGCCGACCGGCGCGCGCGACACAAGTCCTACGCCGAAATCCCCTCTTAGCGCGCCCTGCGCCCAGCGCGCGTACTGGACATAAAACGGCCTGTCCAGCCCCAGCCGCCTGCGCCAGCGGTCTGCCAGGTCGGCTTGAATCTGCGCCGCTATGTCCGGGGGGAGATCGCTGGTATCCGGCGCTCGCGTGGCCATAACAATGCCAATGATGTCCTGCCCGGGAAGGATATCCAGAAGCAGAAAAAGGGAGAAGGAAAAGACGAGAAGCATGACGAACATGGCCGCGATTCGCCTGACGATAAAAAAGGCCAGAGGAAACCGGCCTTTGAGTCGGAAAAACAGCGCGAAAAGCGTTTTTATTGTTTTGGTCGCGGATTCCATTCTTGGATTGTATCGCGCGAAAGTATCTTGTCAAGCGGGGCCGCGCCCCCTTGCTCCGTCGCGCTGCCGCGAGAAGGCGGGCCAATGCGCCTGCGGCGCATTGGCCTCGGAGTTTTGCATCGCAAAACTCCACGCTTGGTTGCCCAGATCAAAGGCCCCAGACCCGAAAGGCCGCGCGGCCCCTTAATCTGGGATTTCAAACACGCCTTCGAGGACGTGCCGGGGACGGTAGGGGAACTTCGCGATGTCTTCGAGCGCCGTCACGCCGGAAAGGACGAGCGCGGTCTCGATCTCCGTCTCGATGCCGGCGACGATGTCGGTGTCCATCCTGTCGCCGATGATCGCGGTTTCCTCGCGCGTGGCGCCGAGCTTGCGAAGGCCGTGGCGCATGATCAGCGGGTTGGGCTTGCCGACGAAGTAGGCTTTCGTTCCCGTGGCCAGCTCGATAGGCGCCACTAAGGCGCCGCAGGCCGGAGCGATGCCGCTTTCGGTCGGGCCGGAAACGTCCGGGTTCGTTCCGATAAGGCGGGCGCCCGAGGCCACGAGGCGCACGGCCCTTTCCAGGCTTTCCAGGCTGTAGCCCCGCCCCTCGCCGACCACGACGTAATCCGGGTTGACGTTGTTCATCGTAAAGCCGGCGTCGTAAAGCGCCTGTATCAGCCCCGGCTCGCCGATGACGTAGGCCGAGCCGCCCGGCATTTGCGAGGCGAGGAAGCCGGCGGTGGCCAGCGCGCTGGTGTAGAAATGTTCGGCGCCGACCTCGATGCCCAGACGAGAAAGCTTCTGCCCAAGCTCGGCCGGAGAGCGCTCGCTTGAGTTGGTGAGGAACAGGTACGCCTTTCCGTTTTTTTCGAGCCACTGCACTAGCTCGGCGGCGCCGGGAAGCAAGCGGTTCCCGTGGTAGATCACGCCGTCCATGTCGATGATGAAGGCGCGCTTTCCGCGAATCTGGCTTAGATCTTTCATGATTTCAGTGTATACTATGCGCATGAAAATGACCATGCGCTGGTTTGGCCCCGGCCACGACCCTATCACCTTGGACAAGCTGCGCCAAGTGCCCGGCTTGAGCGGCGTTATAACGACTCTCTACGGCAGCGCGCCCGGCGAAGCCTGGACAAAGGAAGAATTCGCGGCGCTCAAGCGCGAGGTGGAAGCCTCAGGGCTGAGCATAGCCGGGATCGAAAGCGTGAACATTCACGACTCGATAAAAACCGGCGCGCCGGAGCGGGACAAATATATCGAAAACTATATCGCCACCTTAAACGTTCTGGGCGATGCCGGGGTGCGCATGGTTTGCTACAACTTTATGCCGGTTTTCGACTGGACGCGCACGAGCCTTTTCAAGGCCCGCAAGGACGGCTCGACCGTGCTGTCATACGATCAAAAAATCATTGACGAAATAGATCCGGAAAAAATGTTTTCGATAATCTCATCGGAAACCGGCGATGCCGTTTTGCCTGGCTGGGAGCCGGAGCGCATGGCGCGCATCAAGGAACTTTTCGAAATGTACAGGGGCATCGACGCGGAAATTCTTTTTGAAAACCTTATATACTTCCTTAAAGCGATAATGCCCACATGCGCAAGGCATGAGATCAAAATGGCGATTCACCCGGACGATCCGGCCTGGCCTATTTTCGGCCTGCCAAGGATCGTGACGAACCGCGAGCAGCTTTTACGCCTGGCGCGCGCCGTCGACCATCCATGCAACGGCGTTACGCTTTGCTCCGGAAGCCTGGCAAGCAATCCCGCCAACGACATTCCGGAAATAATTGCCGCGCTTTCCGGCCGGATCCACTTCGCGCATTTGCGCAATCTAAGGCACAACGCGCCGGGCGACTTCGAGGAGTCCGCGCATCTTTCATCGGACGGCTCGCTTGACATGCACGCCATCGTAAAGGCCCTGCGCGATTCCGGCTTTGAAGGGCCGGCTCGCCCGGATCACGGCCGGCAGATCTGGGGCGAAACGGACTGTCTGCCCGGTTACGGCCTCTACGACCGCGCCCTGGGCCTCGCCTACCTAAACGGCCTTGCCGAGGCGGTGGAGAAGGCCGCTCGGGCCAGGCAGTGATCCGCCGCGCCGTCATTTCCTGGCTAGCTTGCCCTCCAAAATTCGACGGAAATGATCCGGGGGAAAGCCCCCAAGAAGGCATTCGTAGCCAAGCGCGGCGCCCATATCCATGCTTTTGAGCGCTTCCCTTATCTTGCCTTCATCCTCGCCGCCGCTTTGCAAAGCGATTTTGTAGGGCGCCGGCCAAAAGCTGTTGTCAAGGGCGAAAGCGCGCCTGAAACAATTGACCGATGCTTCGGCATTTCCAAGAAGCAGGTGATACTCGCCGCGCAGAAAAACAGGGAACGTGCCGCTACAGCACCTGTGAAAGTATTCAAGGGCAATGTTGGCGCAACTGGAATTCCGCGCGCCGAGAAAATACAGCGCCGCGGCGGCAAGCTCCGCATCGGAAGGCGGATGCAAATTCTTCCTGCCCATTTTGTCATTCGCTATCGCTTTTAACGTTTTTTGCGCGTTTGGCTTTCCTCCATTATCCAGCATGAAAGCCGAAATCTCCTGGCACAGTTCCAGCGCCTTTAGCTGTTTGGGACGCAATGCCCGCGCCAGATGCGCCTTGTATTTTCCGGCCTTGGCGTCAGGCGCGGCCGAAGGCTCGATTCCATGTGGCATCTGATCCGAGGCGGCCTGCATCTCGCCGCGCGGGATTTTTTGAAAGTAAAAAACGCCGGAGGAATAACGGCTGGCAAGCTGCGGATGGCTCGCTCCGGAGGTTTCCGAGAATCCTAAAAAAAGCAGGCCCTCGTCAAGAAGCAGCTCGGCAAGCGCGTTCATTGCGGCGCGACGGTTCCCGTTAGGGAAATAAATCAGCGCGTCCCTGCAAAAAATTATGTCGTATTTT
>WRAL01000066.1 GCA_009780285.1 Treponema sp. | reverse complement strand
GGCGGGCTTTAGCCCGAGGGCTTTAGCCCGCCTCCAATCTCCGAGGCGAAGGCGGCGCGCTAAAGCGCGACGCCTTCGCCCAGCCTTTGACTCCGGCGGCGATCCGTGGCATTATTTGGCATGACTTTAAGCCGCGCCTTTTTGGGCGCCTTCCTTTGCGGCGCCTTGATCCTGCCCTTGACGACGGCCTGCGGCGCTCCGGCCGAGGAGCCGCGCGCGGAAATCGCCGGCGTCGAGCTGCCGGCCGGCCTCGCGGAGATCGTCGCGCGGAACAGGGCGATCGCCTTTCCGCCGCCTCGGGACGACTTTTGGCAGGCCGCCTCCGGCCTTTTGACGCCCGGCCTCGATCGGGAAGCCGACGCGCGCGTAGCCGAAATCCTCCGACGCGCTCCGGCCGCCGCCTTTTACGGCGGGCGCTCGTATCCGGCCGGAACGCCGGGCGGCGTCCTTTCGCCCGCCGAGGCCCAGGCCGACGCGCTTTTTTTCTTCGACCTTTTGCGCCAGGGCTACGCGGGCTACGGCTTTTTCGGCGGCGACGACGTTTTCCTGCCCCTGCGCGCCGCCGTTCTGGCCGGGATTTCCGCCGCCGGCGCGGAGATAGCCGCCGGCGCCTTCCTTTCGATGCTCGCCGATCCCCTGCGCGGCGTTATAGCCGACAATAATTTCGCGATTCAAAGCGCGCGCTTTCCGGCGCCCTCCCTCGTTCCCTACATGCGCGAGGAGCTCGTCATCCGCCGGGCGACGGATTCCTTCGGCCAAAGCTTTTTCCAGGCCGACTTCTACGGCGAGCCAAGCCGCATAGCCGGCGCCTTCCTGAAGGACGGGACTCCCGTCGACTGCGTCGTTCCGACCCTTTCGTCCGAGGGCGAGCTGCTCTATACCTTCGGCCTGCTCGCCGAGTCCGGGCCCATGCGCCGCCAGGATCCCATCGTCATGGTCGACGTTCTGTTCGAGCGCCTGCGCGACGGGGAAACGAGCGTCCACGAGCTTATCCTTCACAAGGTGAACACGCCCATTCCCATCGCGCGGCATTTTCCCCTGCGACGGCGCGACCAGGGCGGAATCGCGGCGCTCGAGAACAGGAGCCTTTGGCCGGCGCTGGGCGACGAGAGCGAGGCGCGCGCCGCGCTTGCCGAGTTCCGCGAATCCGGGCGCTCCCTGCGCGGGGCGCCGGCGGCGATCCTCGACATGAGGTGGAATTCCGGCGGCTGGGCGGCGCTGGCGCGCGAGTGGATCGCGGGATTCGCCGGAGAGGACCCCGGCGAATCCCCGGCCTTCGTCTCCTTCGCGCTGGATTCCCTTGCCGCCGAGGCGCTGGCCGCCTCCGCCTCGCCCTGGCTTCCGGCCGCGCGCGCGGATTCCGGCGACGACCGCGTTCCCGGCTGGATTTCGCCCGAGCCGGCCGTCGGCGCGCTTCCCAACGGCCTTGGGGCCAGCGGCCTTTTGGCCGACGACTCGCTTCTCATCGTCCTTGTCGACGGCAGCGTTCGCGGCGAGGCCGAGCGGTTTTTGGGCTATTTGATGCGGATGGAGAACGTCCTCGTCGTCGGCGCGAACACCTACGGCGCGCTCCTTACCGACGGCGCCGTGTCGGCGGAGCTTCCCCACAGCGGCCTCCTCGTGCGGCTCGGATCCCCGCGCCTCAACCTGCGCCCGGATCTTTCGGCCTTCGAGGGCGCGGGCTTCATGCCGGACCTGTGGGTTCACCCCAGGGACAGCCTTGAGCGCGCGCTGGCCTTCATCGAGCGGCACGGCGTCGCGCCTGCCGGCGATTTAAGCGCTATTCCCATGCCGGAAAAGTCGTGCTCGATTTTCATCTCGTCAAGGATCTGCGAGATCTGGCCCCGGTGATGCGCGCCGTGAACCGTAAGCTGGCCCAGCATGAACGAAAGCGGCACGGATTCCGGCGCGGCGCTTTCCGGCCGGCGCTTTCGCCTGGGATTGCCGCCGTTCCAGTCGATCTTTATCGGCAGCCGCAGGTCGCCATCGCCGAGAGCGCGCGCCATTCCCACATAGGCCGCGTCGGCGGCGGCCAGATCCCGGCCCAGCTTTTTCCAGCCGGCCTCGTCAAGCGGGCCTTTTTCCGGCCAGGCCGGAAGGCCGGCCAGCGCTTCCGCGGCGGCGGCGTTTTCGGCCAGCGCCTCCTTTAAAATGCCCAGAAGAAAGCATGTGCCGCTCATCCCGTGGCGCGCAAGCTCGGAAAGGCTCCCGAAATAGCTTCCCCTGTCCATTTCCCGCTCGTCGTTTGACAGCCCGTCAAGAATGCGCATGAGAGCCTTGTTCGCTTCCTGATTGTACCTTGCGTACATTTCCGCGTCGTTCATTGTTCCTCCTTTGCGACAGTATAGCGCGCTTTGACGGAACGCGCGGCGCAAGCTTTCTCCAGGAAATCAATTTTTCCGGAAAATTAACCACGGAGGACACGGAGTTACACGGAGGGAGAGCGAGCATTAGCGCGCGGCTTGCGGTTTGTGGTTTTAGATCCGTGTCTGAACGTTCAGGCGTGGGCACCGGACACGAAACCTCGGTGACAGACACCGAGGCCCGGTGTCTGTCACTCTTGCGTCATCCCGCCTGGTTGCCAAGCCCGAGGACCCGCGCGCGGCGGGTCGCAGGGGCCAGCGATCAAAGGCCCTAGATCCCAAAGGCCGCGCGGCCCCAGCTTGACAAATTTCCGGGTTTCGTCGATCATCGATTACGACATATAACGAGAATTTGTCGAAATGGGAGGCGCGGCGAGAATGGCGATTGAGATTATAGGAACCGGAAGGGCCGTGCCCTTAAAAAAAGTGGCCAATGGCGACCTGCCGGAGTCCCTGGACACCAGCGACGAGTGGATCAGATCGCACACCGGCATTGGCAGCCGCCACGTGTCGGACGACTCCACGGCCACGAGCGACATCGCGCTTGAGGCGGCGAAAAAAGCGCTGGCCATGGCCGCCGGCTACGAGGGCGACGACCCCGATCGGATCGAGGCCGCGGCGCTGGCCGAGGCGAAAACCATTGGCGCCATCGTCCTGGGAACGGCCACGCCGGACTTTCCCGGCTCGCCCTCCACGGCCTGCCTCGTCCAGCGCGGGCTTGGGGCGCAGGGCTCCTGGGCCATGGACGTTTCGGCGGCCTGCACGGGCTTTCTCGCGGCCCTGGAAACCTCGGCCGGGCTTTTGCAGCGCAGCCAAGGCTGGAAGCGCGCCCTGGTGATAGGCGCGGAAACGCTCAGCAAGGTTCTGGACTGGACGGACCGGGGAAGCTGCGTCCTTTTCGGCGACGGCGCCGGCGCGGTCGTAATAGAAAAAACCGACGCGCCGAGCGAGGGGCCGGGAAGAAGGGGCCTTTCGCGCAGCATATTGCGGGCCGACGGCTCCGGCGCGGAAAGCATCATTTTTCGCAGGGGCGGCTCGCGCGCGCCCTTCAAGCCCGGCGAAGTGGTCGAAAAGGGCGTCTGCGCCGAGATCAATGGCCAGGAAGTCTACAACTTCGCCGTCGGCGTGGCCTGCGACGTCATTTCCGAGCTTTTGGCCGCCGAGGGGATGGGCGCGGACGACCTTGCCTGGATAGTCCCGCATCAGGCCAACGCGCGCATCATCCAGGCCGCGGCGCGCAGGCTTAAGATTCCGGCGGAAAAATTCTTTCTGAACATCGAGGAGTACGCCAACACCTCGGCGGCCTCCATTCCCATAGCCCTGGACGAGCTTTGGCGCGCCCGGCGCATTTCCCGGGGCGACGCGATCCTTACCGTGGGCTTCGGCGGCGGCCTTACCTACGGCGGCAACGTCATAATCTGGTAGCGCGGGCGCGCGGGGAGGCATTTTGAACGACAAAACGGCGGTTTTTTTGTTTCCGGGACAGGGCGCGAGGTACAGGGGCGCGGCCATAGACTTTCTCGATGCCGGCAGCCCCGGAGCGCGCGAGCTTTTCGCCCTGGCCTCCGAGGCCTGCGGAAGGGACATGCGCGCGCTTCTTGCCGATGGCTCCGAGGAGGAGCTCAAGCGCACGGACGTGGCCCAGCCGGCCTTGACGCTTTGCGCCCTCGCGGCGGCGGCCTTTTTGAGCGAGCGCGGCTGGCGCCCGGCGCTTTGCGCGGGCTTCAGCCTGGGCGAGTATCCGGCGCTTGCCTGCGCGGGCGTTTTGAGCGCGGCGGACTGCTTCAAGCTGGTCGTCGCGCGCGGAAAGGCCATGCAGGACGAGGCGGATCGCGCGCTTGCCGAGCACGGCGGCGACGCGAATCTGGCGCCGGGGATGATGGCCGTCGTCGGCCTTGCCCTGGACAAGGCGCTGGAACTGATCGAGGGCTGGAAGGAAAGCGGCGTCCTAAAGGACGAGGGCCTGTCCGATCTGTACCCCGCCAACCTTAACTCGCCGAGCCAGCTTGTCGCGAGCGGGACGGCGGCGGCGCTTTCCCGCGCCGAGGGGCTTTTCGCGGCCGCCGGCGCCAGGGTAACCCGGCTTAGGGTCGCAGGCCCCTTTCACTCGCCCCTGATGTCGCGCGCCGCCGAGGCCTTCGCCGTCGCGCTTGCCGATGCGCGCTTTGGAGACCCCGAAATCCCGCTTTTTTCCAACGTTACCGGGGAAAAGGCTGAATCCGGCGAGGAGGCGAAGCGCCTGGCGCTCCTGCACGTTACCTCGCCCGTGCAATGGGCGCGCGAGCAGCGGGCCGTGGCGCGGGCCATGGGCGAGCTTGGCGCCGCCGCCTGCCTCGAAGTGGGGCCGGGAAAGGTGCTGCGCGGCCTTTGGCGCGATTCCGGCGCGGAAACAGGCTGCCTTTCGGCGGAAAGCGTCGCCGATATAGAAAAACTCGATCAAAGCGCTTAGCTTTGCTGAATAACCAATGGAGGAAGCATGATGCTTAATGGAAAGAAGGCGCTTGTTACCGGCGCCTCGCGCGGAATAGGAAAGGCCATCGCGGATTTGTTCGTCGCGAACGGCGCCGAGGTTTGGGGGCTCGATCTGCGAGAGCCGGCCGATCTCGATGAAAGGGTCGCCGCGGCCGGCGGCCGGCTGCATTGGGCCGTCGCCGACCTGGGAAGGCTGTCCGAGATCGACGGCGCGGTCAAAGGCGCCCTGGAACAGGCCGGCGGCTTCGACGTCCTTGTGAACAACGCCGGGATCACGCGCGACGGGCTTTCGTTCCGCATGTCGCTGGACGACTGGCAGAAGGTCATCGACGTGAACCTTTCGGCGGCCTTTTTCGTGGCGCGGACCGTGGCCTGGGACATGATACAGAAAAGGCGCGGCGGCTCCATCGTCAACATGGCCAGCGTCGTGGGCATTCACGGAAACGGCGGCCAGGCGAACTACGCGGCGAGCAAGGCCGGCCTTGTCGCCGTTACCAAAAGCCTCGCGCAGGAGGTCGCCGCCCGGGGGATTCGCGTCAACGCGATAGCGCCCGGGTTCATCGACTCGGACATGACGGCGGTCCTTCCGCAGGACGTGAAGGACAAGATGCTTGGGGCCATTCCCTTCAGGCGTTTCGGCCAGCCGGCGGACGTGGCCAACGCGGCGCTTTTCTTGGCCTCCGACCTTTCCTCGTACATAACGGGGCAGGCTCTGCCGGTCGACGGCGGAATGTTCATGTAGCCGGAGGCGGGCATGAGCGTGAAAGTAGTAGTTACCGGCATGGGGGCGATCACCCCCATAGGAAACAGCGTCGGGGAATTTTGCGAGGGCCTAAAGGCCGGCAGAAGCGGGATCGGGCCGATAACCCTTTTCGACGCGACGGATTTCGACGTTACGATCGCCGGCGAGGTCAAGGATTTCGACCCGACGCGGTGGATGGACAAGCGCGACTCGCGAAAGATGGCGCGCTTTACCCAGTTCGCCGTGGCCGCCGCGCATGACGCGCTTGCCGACGCGGGGCTCCTTCGCGAGCCGGACGGGGAAGGGCGCCGGCTGGTAAGCTGCGCGCCGGAGCGCATAGGCGTGGTTATAGGCAACGGCATCGGCGGCTTCGACGTGGTAAGCGAGTCGATGAAAAAGCTCTTCGATTCCGGGCCGCGAAGGATGCTGCCGCTTACCGTGCCCATGATGATCCCCAACGAGGCCGCCGGCAACGTTTCCATGCTTTATGGGACGAAGGGGCCGGCCTACACGCAGATCACCGCCTGCGCCGCCGGCACCGACGCGCTGGGCCAGGCGCTGGACCTTATTCGCTGCGGGCGCATGGACGCGGCCATAGCCGGCGGGGTCGAGGCGACCATCGTTCCCTTCGCCGTCGGCGGCTTCCAGATGCTCAAGGCCCTTTCGACCAAGCGCTGCGGCGAGCCGCAAAAGGCATCGCGGCCCTTCGACGCGGACAGGGACGGATTCGTCATAGGCGAGGGCGCCGGGATTCTCGTCATCGAAAGCGAGGAGCACGCGAAAAAACGCGGCGCGCGGATAATCGCCGAGTTCGCCGGCTACGGCTCAAGCGCCGACGCGCACCACATAACGGCGCCGGATCCCAGCGGGGAGGGCGGCGCCCTGGCGATCTCGCGCGCGCTCGCCGACTCCGGCCTTCGCCCGCAGGATATTCAGTACTACAACGCGCACGGAACCTCTACCGAGATCAACGACCCGACGGAGACGAGGATGATAAAGCTGGCCTTCGGCGCCCACGCCCGCGCGCTTAAGGTTTCCAGCACGAAAAGCATGACCGGGCACTGCATAGCCGGCGCCGGCGGCATCGAGGCTTTGGCCGCGATCCTGGCGATAAGGGAGGGCTTTTGCCCCCCGACGATCAACCTGGACAATCCGGATCCGGAATGCGATCTTGACTACGTGCCGCACAAGGCGCAGGCCATGGAAATAACGGCGGCCGCCTCAGGCTCGCTGGGCTTCGGCGGGCATAACGGCGTGGCGGTGTTTAAAAAGTACGTGGGCTAGCCAGCCTGCGGCGCGCTGGCCTCGAAGTTTTGGGCTAGTCCGCCTTCAGCGGACTAGCTCCGAAGTTTTGGCTGCGCCAAAACTTCAGGGAAATATGGCTTGCTTCAATGCAGGGGTGTTGCGGGGCCAGCGCGCCGCAGGCGCGCTGGCCTCGAAGTTTTGGCTGCGCCAAAACTTCAGGGAAAATACGGCTTGCTTTTAGACAGGGCTGGAGCGAGGGGGGCTTGGCCCCCCGCATTATTAAGGAGAATAAAATGAACGAAATCGAGAAACTGCTGCCGCACAGGGCGCCGTTCCTTTTCGTGGACGAGGTGCTCAGCGCGGACGAGAAAAAAATCGTGGCGCGGCATGTTTTTACGCCGGGGGAATTTTTCTTTCCGGGGCATTTTCCGGGCTATCCGGTGGTGCCGGGCGTGGTGCTCGTGGAGACGATGGCGCAGTCCGGAGGCGCGGGGCTTCGCAGGACCGGCGTTCTGGGCGACGGCGCGCTTTTTTTCCTTGCCACGGTGGACAAGGTGAAGTTCCGCCGGCAGGTAAGGCCGGGCGAGGAAGTGCGCTCGG
>WRAL01000065.1 GCA_009780285.1 Treponema sp. | reverse complement strand
GAACTGACGCGGACATGGCCGGAGCGGAAGCCCCGGCGCATTGGGGCTTTACGGCAAACCGGCTTAAAGTCCTTGCAATAGCGCTTATGTTCCTCGATCATTTCGTCGTGCTTTTTCTCCCCGCCGATGCTCTTTTGCGCCTGCTCCTACGCGTTCCCGGCAGAATCGTCGCGCCTATTTTCTGCTTCCTCATCGCCGAGGGCTATAGGCACACTTCCAACAAACGCGCCTACGTCCTGCGCCTGCTGGGTTTAGCCGTCATTTCCCACGCGCCGTTCAACCTGGCCTTTGGCCACCCGCTCCTTCCATCCGCAGGAAATATTTTCCCGCCCACGAGCGTTATCTGGGCGCTGTCTATGGGGCTTGTGGCGCTGTCGGCGATAAAGAGCGAAAAAATCCGCGCGCCTTTTAAGCCTTTGATTTTGGCCGCCTGCTGCCTTGCCGCCTACACGGCAAACTGGAACTTCGTGGCCGTTCTCTGGATCTGCGCCTTCGGATTTTTTTCGGGCGATTTCAGGCGGCAGATCGCGGCCTTCTGCGCCATCGCCGCGGTCTTTCACCTGGCGCCTGTTTTTTTAAGGCATGGATCCTCGCCTTTTTGGTACCTGCATTTGTACCAGCTCGGCGTTTTTCTTGCGCTTCCCATCCTTGCGGCCTACAACGGCAGGCTGGGAAAGAAGTCGAAAACACTGGCTTACGCCTTTTACCTGTTTTATCCGGCGCATCTTGTTGCGCTGCATCTTTTGAATAGATTCACCTCGCTTGCGTATGCGCTTGGCGTGGCGCCGTGAGGATTCCGATATGGGGGATAGTATGAAAAGAATTGTGACGATAGCGGCCTGCGCTCTTGCGCTGGCATTTTTCGCCGGCTGCAGGCCCGGGGCGCAGCGAGACGCCGGAGGCGATTTCCCGCCCGATCTTATAGTCCTGGATCCGTCGCGCCTGCAGCCGGCCGACGAGGAAGCCAGGCCGAATTACCAGCCCGGCGATGAGGCGCCGCAGCCTGAGCCTGTCGCGCGATCAAGAAGGTTCGAGCTTCCCATAGGCGGCTCCACCGGCTATGCCGGCGTGAACATGCCCCTGCTTGAGGCCTCGCGCGAGGGAGCCGGGATTCTTGCCTTGCTTGATGCCGGGCAGGGCTTCACGATTCTACGGGAGGACGGCGAGTGGTGGCACGTTGACATAATGGGCATAAACGGATGGGTTCAAAGCAGGGCTTGCCTTATCAACCTTCCTGATATTATTCCGTCAATTGTATATAACATAACCAATACTTATTTTTCCTTGTTCAGATCTTCGTGGCTGGATATTCCCAACGTAACCGGCGAGGCGCTGTATTCGGCGAGGGACTTTAACTCGCGGCTTGGAAGGTACGAATTTATAGTTCCCGTTCTTTATGGAATGGCTGAAAGGATTTTCACCGCGCAGCAGGCGGCGCTTGCCGATGGAAACACGCTTGTTATCTACGAGGCGTTCAGGCCGCACGACGCGCATCAAATCGTTTACGACAATTTTAACGATCTTATTCAGACAGACGCGACCGTTCTAGCCGGCGTTACTTCCGACTGGTTCACCATCAACTGGTTTTTGGCGCCGGCGCCTTACACGCATCAGATGGGCACGGCGATCGACGTCAGCCTTGCCGCCATTCGCGTGACGGAAGTAACGCGAACCGGGGATTTCGCTTTCGTGCGCGTGGTGGATTACGTCGAGTTTCCCATGCCGACTATCATTCACGAGCTAAGCGGCGCGGCGGCTCTTTTCGCGCATCCGGTTTTTTCACGCGACGACATCGCTTGGAGAACCGCCGCCTTCGCCAAGAGCGCGACGGATGGGGTGAGGCTCCTGATGGAATACGCGACCGGCGCCGGCCTTACTCCCCTGGCCTCCGAATGGTGGCATTTCAACGACTGGGAAAGCACCCGGGCGGCCATTGATCTGGGCGTGATCGGGCATTTCTCCACGGAGCGCAACTTCAGCCGTCCGCCTATCGTCTATTGGTAGGGCCGCATCGCTTGCGCGACATTCCGCGCAAGCGTCGCGCGCTTAGCGCGAAAGTTCCACTAGAAATTCCTTGAGAAATTCCCAGGTTCGGCCGAAAGACGAAATGCTCATCTTTTCGTCCGGCGTGTGCATATCCATAATGTCCGGCCCAAAGGAAACCACGTCAAGGCCCTTAATCTTTTCAAGAAGAATTCCGCATTCAAGGCCGCCGTGCGTCCCTCGTTCCAGCGCTTCCTTGCCGAACATTTTCGCGTAAACCTGCATCGCCTTTTTTCTAATCGGCGAATCGGGCGAATATTCCCAGCCTGAATAAAAATCATTGGTCGTTACGCTTGCGCCGGTGGAAGCGGCCACCGCCTTTATCTGTTCCAATTGCATCGCGTTCTTGGAGGCGAAGGAACTTCGAAGGTTCGTCGTGATCTGCGCCTCCTCGGCGCTCGTCGTAACCACGCTCATTGTAAGGGATGTTTCCGGGAGATCGGGCATGGCAAGGTTCATCGCTTCCAGCCCGTTAGGAATCATGAGGAGCGCA
Organism: Treponema sp.; assembly: GCA_009780285.1. Classification (GTDB taxonomy): domain Bacteria; phylum Spirochaetota; class Spirochaetia; order Treponematales; family Breznakiellaceae; genus WQXQ01. Next base: position 4,932 of record WRAL01000065.1, on the reverse strand, counting down.
CGCAGCATCCTTTCGCAAAGTCCCTGCGAAAATATTTTCGCGCCGGCCGCCTCGCCGGCCTCAAGAAAAAACTCCACGCCCTCGTCGCTCAAGGCGTACTCGCGCTTAAAGATCTTGTCGATCTGCCTCACCTCCTGGGCAAGTGCGTCCGCCTGCGCGCCCGGAAAACAGATCGTCGCCTGCGCCTCGCGCGGTATCGCGTTGTCCTTCGAGCCGCCGTTTATGTCGGCGAAGCGCGCGCCGTATTTTGCGCCAAGAATTTGCAGCGCCCGCGCGAGCAGGCGGTTTGCGTTGGCGCGGCCTTTCGTAACGTCCACGCCGGAATGCCCGCCTTTTAGCCCCCTCACCATAAGCCTGCGAAAGACATGCCCGGCCGGCGCGGCCTGAAGCTCCAAGGGAAAATGCAGCCGCGCGATGCCGCCGCCGGCGCAGCAGGCATAAAAATAGCCTTCCTCGCCGGAATCGAGGTTTATAAGGAGCCGGCCTTCGAAAAGGGAGCCGTCGACCGCCCGGACGCCCAAAAGCCCGACCTCCTCGCTGGAAGTGATCAAAACCTCAAGCGGAGGATGCGCGACGTCCCGGCTGTCCAAAAGGGCAAGGGCCAGCGCCACCGCCGCGCCGTTGTCCGCGCCGAGCGTCGTCCCCTCGGCGATGATAAAGTCCCCGTTGACGGCAAGCTTCAGCGGCTCCTTTTCGAAATCGTGCATGGTCTGCGCGTTTTTTTCGCAGACCATGTCCATGTGCCCCTGGAGGATCACCGCCGGAGCGTTTTCAAGGCCCGGAGTTCCCGGTTTTTTGATAACGACGTTAAGCGTTTTATCCTGGCTTACCCAAAGGCCGCGTTCCTTGGCGAAAGCGACCAGGTAGTCGCTTATCTCCTGTTCGTTGCCCGATCCCCTTGGTATGCGGCTTATCGCCTCGAAAAAGCCCAGCGCCTTCTTTGGCTCGTAAGATGAAAGCATTCGCGCCTCCTGTGCGGTTTAATTTAGTTAGGGGATTATCGCGCTAATTTTGAACAAAGTAAAGGGACCGCGCGGCCTTTTCATCGATAGCCTTTGATCCCTGGCCCCTGCGCTCCGCCGCGCGCGGGTCCTCAGGCATGGCGCTGCGCGAATGCCTGAGGCGCCCGCGCGCGGCGGAGCGCAGGGCATTCGCGCTGGGCTTTGAGAAAAAAGGCCGCTCTTCTGTAGGAAAAAATACCTGGATGGGCATTTGCCCATCCAGGTATTTTTAGGTTGTGTGGCTTTGATCTCTTGACAACCATGCGTGGAGTTTAGAGGCGAGCTTTGGCCCGCGTCGATCGTCGCGAGAAGCTGATCGGTGAATGAACCTGCCGCCGCAAGCTCGATCGGAAATAGGGCGCGCAAGTGTTCCGGAATATTCGGTTTGCAAAATCGAAACGTTCGGTAATTCCTTGCCAGGCAAGGAATTACCTCAACCTGCATACCGTCATTTGAATACTCCGGAACACTAGCCCTTAATCTGCCAGCGGTTGTCCACGCGCTCGAAACGGCCGGTATCAAGCGTGATGGAGCGGCCGCCTGGATCGCTCAATTTTACCTTGCCTGAAAGCAGGTTTACCTCGGCCACCGTCCATGTGGCGTTGTCGTAGGCTATGCGCGAGCCGACCTTGGGAACCAGGCGCACCTGCTCGCTGTAAAATCCATGCTCGAAGGAAAGGCAGCAAAGCAGCCTTCCGCAGGGGCCGGAGATTTTCATCGAATTGAATGAAAGGTTTTGATCCTTGGCCATTTTTATGGACACGGGCTTGAGCTTGTCAGAAACGGCGTTGCAGCAGCACCCTCGCCCGCAAATCCCAAGGCCGGAGACGATCCGCGCCTCGTCGCGCACGCCTATTTGCCTAAGTTCTATTCTTGTCTTAAAAATGCCGACAAGATCCTTGACAAGCTCCCGGAAATCGACGCGGCTTTCCGCCGTGAAAAAAAACAGGATTTTCGGCTCGTCCAACAAGTAGTGGACATGCACGAGCTTCATGTCAAGCCTATGCGCCTTGGCTTTTTCCTTGAAGACCTGAAAGGCCTCATCCTCCAGGGAACGGTTGGTTTCAGCCCTGTCGAGATCGGCTTGTTCCGCCGGCCGCTCGATCTGCACTATCGCCGAGCCGCGCCTGCAGCACAGGGGGCCAAGCACTTTCGCAAGGTCCCTGCCGTACCTGGTGGGAACCACGACCATGGTTCCCGGCGCAAGGGAGCCGCCGCCGTAAATCGCGAGAAAGGTTTCCTCGGAATACGAAAGGCGCAGGCGGTAAATGGGCGAGTCGTAAGCGTCCGCGTCCTGCGCGCAGGCGATCACGCTGGTTTCCCTTTCATCCTCCTCGGGGTCGTCCTCAAAAATCGAAATTTCATCGTCGTCAATGTCGCTCATGCGCTTTCCTTATTGCAGAAGGTCTATCAAAAGACCGGTTATTTCCTCAAGGCGGGCGGCGATGCCGATTTGCTGGCGCTGGCTGGAAAGCAGCATGGCGGCCAGCGTCTCAAGCCTTTCGTCGATCACCTGGATCTTAGCGTGCATGCGGACTTCCCTCGCCGCCGGCGTTCCTTTTGCCCCTTTGAAGTTGGGCCGCAGGTAATTGGGGATGCCGGCCTCGTGGATCACGTCGAAGCCGTTCTTCACGACATAGCCAATGAAATTCCTTATCGAGCGCTTGTAGCGCAGTATCTCGTCGGGAAAGGGCCGGTCGCGAAGGCTGTCCCCGGCGCTGCGCACCTCGTCCATAAGAAAATCCAGCGTTTCCTCGCAGACCGGCAGGTTTTCCGCGCCGGCGGATCCGCCCATGCCCCGAACCTCGTCGAACATGCGCGAAAATTCCGACATGCCAGCCTTTGGGGTATCCCGGCTTTTTTTCTCGTCCTTCACGTTGGCGTATGCCTGGGGAGTCATGAAAAGGGAAAGATCCGCTTCGACCTTGGCCATGGCGCCCCCTAGCCTTTCGAGAAGACGGGAAGCACGGACTTTATCCCCCGCGCGTCGTGGTGTTCCCTTACGGCCTTGTCCCAGTCGTCCCGCTCCGGGCAGACAAGAACCTTGCCGTGAACGACGCATCCGTTGTCCGCCTGAATCCTGCGCGTGATCACGTCTCCCAGAACGAGGGCCGTGGAAAGGACCAAAAGCGACTCGCTGGCGATCACGTTGCCAATCACCACCCCGCCCACCGTGATCGCCGTCCCTGAAACGTTGCTTTTGATCCGCGCCTGCTCGCCTATGACCACCCTGCCCGAGGCGCTGACGTCGCCGGCGAGGTTTCCGTCTATGCGAGTGAAGCCGCCGGTTTCAATGTCGCCCTTCATGGTGCTGCCGGGCCCGATGATCGTGTTTATCGAAAAGTCGCCGCGCCTGGCTTGGGACATCCTAGTTCGGAATCCCCCACCAGGAGGAGCGCCGCATTCGTATGTACTGGTAGGGATCCACCACGTCCGACCCGATGATCACCTCAAAATGAAGGTGCGGGCCGGTGGACATTCCCGTGCTTCCTATGTGGCCGATAACGTCGCCCTGCTGCACGCGCTGTCCGAGGCGCACCCGCGAGGAAAGCAGGTGCGCGTAGCGGGTATAGTACCCGTGCCTGTGCCGGATGATAATATAGTTCCCGTAGCCGGTGGGATCGCTGTTCACGCTGACCACCTGCCCGTTCGCCGCGGCGACAACGGAGTCGCCGGCGCGCCCGGTGGCGATGTCTATGCCGTTGTGTATGTAGAACTGCCTTGTGAAGGGGTGCCGGTTATGCCCGAAGTGCATGGTAACCCGCCCTATCCCGCCGGCCACCGGCCAGATGCTGGGAATGTCGGACAGTATCTCGGCCTGGGATCCCAGCACGCCGCCTATCTCGATGAGCGGGTTGGTCACGCTGGCGAAGTAGGTGGCGAGGCGGCGCATGTCGTCGGCCTCGCGCGGCATTCCCTCCGGCGTTTCCCGTATGTCGAAAAAGGCGTCGAGGTCGCCGTGGCCCTGCGCCACGCCGCCCGCATCGCGGCCAATGGTCGAAAGAAGGCCGGAAAGGGCCGGCTCGAAGTTGCGCGCCGCCATAAGAAGGTTGTTCGCCTCGTCCTTCATCTGATCGAGGCTCGCCTGGACATTGTTAAGACGGCTTGAAGCGCTGATCGCGACCTCGCGCCGTTCGTGGTTGGCGGCGCTGTACATGAAGAAGCCGCCTATCATGCCGCCTATGACGAGAAAGAAGCAAAATATGGAAAGCACGTTCACGTGAAAGTTGTAGACCCGTTTTTCCGAATGGGGCACGAAAACGACGGTGTAGCGCCGGATGAGAAAGGCCCCTATGGATTTAAGGGCGCCAAGGATGACTCGGCCGATGGCGGCCAGCGCCTTGCCCGCTTTTCGCCAAGCGCCAGCCTCGAAATATTTATAGTCGTGAACCGAGGGCATTCCCTGCTCCTTTTACCATATACCTAAAACTATAGAGAATCGACGGCCATTTGTCAATACTCACCTCTTTTTCGGCCTAAAATTCCCTCAACAATAGGGGGAAAATCACGGAATTCCTCAAAGGAAGCGCCTATATAACCAAGTAGGGCCGACAACGTTACTGGGCCTCGTGGCCTTTTGACCCGAGGACCTCGATCCGTGGCCCCCTGCGGTGGCGCGCGCGCGGGACCTCGGGCTTGGCAACCAGGCGTGGAGTTTTGCGAAGCAAAACTCCGAGGCCAAAGCGCCGCAGGCGCTTTGGCCCGCCCTCGGCGCCCGCGCCCGCCAGCCGCAGGGCATTCATGATGGGGCTTTTGCAAGAAAGGCCGCTTTTCTATAGGAAAAACCTCCGGGCGCCGCCCGGAGGTTTTAGGTTGGCGGGCTTTTATCCCTTAGCAACCAGGCGTGGAGTTTTGCGAAGCAAAACTCCGAGGCCAAAGCGCCGCAGGCGCTTTGGCCCGCCCTCGGCGCCCGCGCGCCCGCCAGCCGCAG
>WRAL01000064.1 GCA_009780285.1 Treponema sp. | reverse complement strand
GCCTCGACATAAAGGGAGTAGCCGGAAGCAAACTGAAAGCGCAGCTCGGCCCGTTTTTCCGGCGCAAGCGGGGTAATCGAAACCTCTTCGATGCATTCGCGAATCGCCGCCTGCAAGGGGCTTTCCCCTGGCTCGATGCGTCCGCCGGGCGCGTTCACCTTGCCCTTTCCAAGTCCGGTTTTCTTCAATATCAAAAGGACCTTGCCGCGCGCCCCGTCGACGATGTAAACTACCACGGCGCGCTCCGCTGGCCGCCAGGCGGCCCAATCGATACTTTCGCGCTTGCTCATGACGATGAGCATATAGCTTTGCGCCGGAATTGGCCAGCGCGTAACGTTTGGGGCCGGCCGGCTGTTTGAAAAAAGCGCGAGGAGGCGCAAAAGATGAAAAAAAACTCGCGCTCGGCACTGGCGATTTTCCCTGTTTGTTTTGCGGCGGCGCTTGCCGGGCTTTTTCTTTCCGGCTGCTACACGGTAAGGCAGGGGACGGCCTTTCTTGGCCATCTGGGAAGGGCGCGGCCCCTCGAATCGCTTCTTAAGCCGACCGGCGACGCGGAGCAGGACGAGCGCAATAGGATCTTCGTGGAGAAGGTCCACGACATTCGCGCCTTCGCCAAGGACGAGCTTGGCCTGGATCTGGGCCGGAACTACACGCGCTATGTGGCCATCGAGCAGGATTTTTTGGCCGCCGTCGTTTCCGCCTCGGCGCCGGATTCCTTTGACACGCATTTTTGGCGCTACCCGGTCGTGGGCCGCCTTCCGTACCGGGGCTTTTTCGACATAGAGGGCGCGAGGCGCGAGCGCGGACGGCTCGAGGCGCGGGGCCTTGACGTATGGATTCGCGGGGTGGACGCTTTCAGCACGCTCGGCTGGTTTCGCGATCCGCTTTTTACGTTTATGCGAAACTATCGCGTCGACCGATTGGCCGACCTTATCATCCACGAGTCGCTTCACGCCACGGTCTGGCTTAACGGGCAGGGGCACTTTAACGAGGAGCTTGCCGAGTTCGTCGGGCGGGAAGGCGCGCGCCTTTTCGTCATCTCGCGCTTTGGCGAGGATTCGCCTGAATACAGGGCGATGGGAGATTCGGCGGCGGACACCCGCGCCTTCCGTGAATTTATCTGGGGCCTTATAGCCGAGCTTGAGGCGCTGTACTCCAGCGGCAAGCCGCGCGACGTTATTCTAAGCGAAAGGCAGGGGATCATCGCCGCGGCGCAGGCGCGCTTTGACGAAGAGTACGACGAAATGTTCCTAAGCGATAATTTCCGAGGCTTTTCCCAAATGCCGATCAATAACGCCTATCTGGACCTGTTCCGGATCTATTCGCCCGGAGACAGGTTTATCGACGATATTTTTGAAAGATCCGGCCTTTCCCTGCCTGAATTTATCGCCGTCGCGCGTTCCATGCCGAACAGAGGGCCGGCGGGAAGGGAAAGGCTCGCGCGGGCGCTCGGCCTTTAGGCCGCTGGCTGTGGGAGGAATAGGCGCGGGGCCTAAAGCCCGAGCGCGCTCCTAAAATTCCTCACGACCTCGTCGGCGGGTCCGGACGCGTCTATGTCGACAAGAAGGCCGGCCTTTCGGTAAAAATCGATCAGCGGCGCCGTTTGGGATCGGTACACTTCCAGCCGTTTTTGAATGGCTTCCGGCAGATCGTCGTCGCGGATCAGCACCTTGCCGCCGCAGCGGTCGCAGGAGCCGTCGAATTTTGGCTTGTTGAACAGGGCGTGGTAGTTAAAGCCGCAGGAGGAGCAAACCCGGCGCCCTCCAAGGCGCTCGAGCACGACCGAATCCGGAAGCTCGAAGTTGACGACCTTGTCCACGGCGGAAAACCCGGCCAGGGCCTCGGCCTGCGCTATGGTGCGCGGAAAGCCGTCCAAAATGTAGCCCGCGCGCGCGTCTTCCTGCGCAAGGCGCTCCTTGGCAAGCCCGATCGTGGTCTCGTCGTCCACAAGGCTGCCGGATTCCATGATCGCCCGCGCTTTAAGGCCCAACGGAGTGCCGGCGCTCGCCGCCGCGCGAAACATCGCCCCCGTGCTTATCTGAGGCACGCCAAGAATCTCAACAGCCGTCACCGCCAAGGTGCCCTTTCCGGCTCCCGGCGGGCCAAGAAAAATCAGCCGCATCGCAACCCCCTTTAAAGCCCGCGCCCTAGGGAATCGCTAGCGAAAATAGGAAGTTCAAAACTTTCCTAAGCGGCGCGGTTTGGAGATAAGGGGATTCGAACCCCTGACCTATGCATTGCGAACGCATCGCTCTACCAACTGAGCTATATCCCCGCTTCTCGCTCTTATCTAACACCAAAATGGCGCTTTTTGTCAAGCGCCGGGCGCCGTTTTTTTCGCCCAAGGTCCGACGAGGCGCGATCCGGCCATTCTGGCTTTCATTCGTAAACAACTGGCAACCGGAAAAGAGCCTTCCTGTCTGGCCGCGCGCATATTTTTATTGAACTGGCAGCGGCGCTTTGATTATATTTGTATTGGTTGTATTCGAAGCATGCGCGACTCGATGGATGGTTCGTCGATTAAAAAATTCGAAAAATTAGCGTCGGCCCGGAGCGCGAAGGGTCGGCCAAAAAAGTTGGAGGAAAAAGTATGAAACTTGGTATTCGCATTTCGCTGATCATAGGGGCCGTGGTTTTCGCGACCTCGGCAAGCATCGGGCTTATTTCGCTGCAAATAAGTTCCAGCGTGCTTAACAATACGATTCGAAGCGGCATAAGCGACAGCAACGAAACGAACGCGGACCTTATAAGCGAAACGATAAATGGCCAGCTTGGAATGCTTTCGCAGCTTGCAAGCCGGCCCGTTATCCGTTCCATGGACTGGGGCGATATTCGCCAGACTTTGGAGCCGGACGTTGCGCGCTTCGGCGCCATGGACCTTGGTCTTATTTGCGCTGAAGGGATTCTTCGCTACGCGGTTGAAGGCTCGGAAGTGGATGTCGCGGACAGGACGTATTTCCTGCGCGCCATGGCCGGCGAGCAAAATGTAGAGCTTGTGTTCAGCAGGATCAGCGGGGCGATAGTGGCTCTCTTTGTCGCGCCGATTTTCGCGAGCGACGAGCCGCGCGCTCCGGTTCTTGGCGCCCTTGTCGCGAGGAAAGACGGCGGCCTTGCGCTTTCCAACATGGTAGTAAGCCTTAGAAGCAGTTTTCCCAGCGGACACAGCTATCTGATCGATAATTCAGGAACGGTGATTGCGCACAGGGACGCGCAGCTTGTAAGAGGCCAGTTTAACGCTATCGCCGAAGCGCGCGCCGATGATGAGCTTTCCTCTTTGGCGGGTTTTGTGTCGACGGCCCTGGATCAGAGAAAGGGGATGGTTTCCTACAGATTTAACGGGCATGAAATGCTTGGGCACTTTACGGAAATTCCCAGCTTTCCATGGATTTTGATAAGCACTATTGAAGCCGCCGACGCCGACGCTGAAATTGTGGAAAAACGCATAATTATTATAGCCGTGGGCATTGGCTGTCTTCTAGCAGGGCTTGTGGTGGCGTTTTTCGTTGGAAGATCTATCGCCAAGCCTGTACGACGCATGGTTGAAATGCTGAAGGATATTTCCGAAGGGGAAGGAGACCTTACGCGCAGCATCAACATTCATTCCAAGGACGAGATCGGGGATCTTGCGCTTTACTTCAATCACACTTTGGAAAAGATACGGGATCTTGTTGTGAACATTAAAAGCCAGTCCGGAGAGCTTAACGATATTGGCAACGATCTTGCAAGCAATATGACGGAAACAGCATCCGCGATGAACGAGATCACCGCCAACATCCAAAGCGTGAAAGGCAGGGTTATGACCCAAAGCGCCAGCGTTACGCAGACGAACGCCACGATGGAACAGGTTAGCGGAAATATCGATAAGCTCAGCGGCCATGTTGAGATGCAAGCGAACGCGGTTTCCCTGTCGTCGTCAGCGATTGAAGAGATGATGGCCAACATTCAATCGGTAACGGCGACTCTTGCGAAAAATTCCACCAACATAAAGACTTTGCAGGAATCGTCCGAGCTGGGAAGATCCGGCTTGCAGGACGTAGCGCAGGAAATTCAGGAGATCGCGCGCGATTCCGAAGGGCTTTTGGAAATCAATTCGGTGATGGAAAACATCGCCAGCCAAACAAACCTTCTTTCGATGAACGCGGCGATTGAGGCCGCTCATGCCGGGGACGCGGGCCGTGGATTCGCCGTGGTCGCCGACGAGATACGCAAGCTCGCGGAATCCTCCACATCGCAGTCTAAGACTATTGGCGATGTTCTGAAAAAAATCAAGGATGCCATTGACAAGATCACCTTGTCAACCGGCAGCGTTCTTGAAAGATTCGAGGCCATAGATCGCGGAGTGCGCACTGTGGCGGAACAGTCCAACACGATTAGCGCCGCGATGGAAGAGCAAAACCACGGAAGCCGGCAGATATTGAAGGCCTCGGCCCAGGTAAACGAGATCACGCAGCAGGTAAAGGGCGGCTCGATTGAAATGCTCGAAGGAAGCCGGGAAGTGATTCACGAAAGCAAGAACCTTGAGCGGGTTACGCAGGAAATCACGCACGGCATTAACGAGATGGCCGCGGGAACGGAGCAGGTGAACAAGGCCGTCGATAATGTGAACAACCTTAGCAACAGGAACAGGGAAAGCATTTCAAGCTTGGTGCGCGCTGTTTCCCAGTTCAAGGTTTAAAAAGCATTTTTCAGGGGGGAGGACGCGCGCGGTTTTCGCGCAACCGCGCGCGTCCTCCCCTATTTTTTTTCGCGGTCAGCGCGATTATGGCAAGATCGTTTTCAACGTCGGCGAAGAGCAATTCGTCGTCGGTAAAGTTAAAGTTTTCCCGCGCCCATTTTGCTCAAGGCTGCCAGATAGCCTTGGGATCCTCTATTTCGTAACATGCATCAATGCGCACAGAGATCTTCCATGAGCCACAGCGGATGCGGCCCCATCCAATTTTTGCGCACATGCGGGATTGACTTGCCGCTTTTGGCGAAATGCAATGGAAAGGGCGGTTTACCCCGGCACGAGAGCCCTGTAAGCGCGGTAATGCCCGACGGCCTCGAAGCCCACTGCACTGGCGGCTTCCATCCTATGCGCGTCGTCCAATTCCGCCATGAAAATGACTTCGCGCTTTCCGCTATCGAAGGCGCATGTCGCCGAAGCGGAAAAAAGCGATTCCATATCGACACGATTATCAGCAAATATGCAAAAAATTTCCCCGATAGAAGCGTCTCTCATATCTATCATCAAAGTCAAGAAGCCGATGATTTTCTTGCCTTCGCGCAAGACGAAAATTCGCCAAATGTCCCACCTTTCCAGAATGCGCGCGCCTGTCCAAAACATTTCCTCAGCCTGCGCCTGCGCGTCGTAGACAGCGGAGAAATTCGCAAAATCCGTTTTTGACAATAGCTCGGCGCGGCCACCATCGCGATTCCTGAAATCCTTGGGAAGCAGTCGCATCTTTACGCAGTCCTCCAAAACGGCGGCCCCGATATCCGTCAGCGCTTCCAAGGGTTCAGGCGAATCCCTGAAGCAGAACACCGCCTCGTAGCCGGCGCGCTGAGCGCGGAGCCCTTCCCAGACCGCCTCGAAGTCCCGCGCGTCAATGTCGTTGATCTGCGCATATTTTTCGGCGGCATCGAGAAAAATCTCCGTGCCTCCGATCTTTGCCAGTTCCATGCGATCATTTTAGCGCCGAAACGAGCGGTTGGCAATACGGGCAAAAACCCGTATCAAAACTCCGCGCTTGGTTTCGCGGCCTTCAACTTCGCGCAAAACAAAAAGGCATTTTTTCCATTAATCTTGAGCGGAATGCGCGAATGGGAAAAGCCGTAATTGTCCAGCGCCTTTCCAGCCTCTTCCCCGGCCGATGACAAAAAAACCAAAGCGCCGCCTGAACGCAGTACGCGCTTGGCTTCGCGGATAAAGCCATCGTAAAAGGCCGTGGTGTCCAGCGCCTTGAACTCGCCCCAAGGCGGATCGGTAATAATCGCGTCGATGGCGCCTGTTGCAAGCGGCAGTTTTAACGCGTCCCATTTTTGCGCGACGCAATTTTTCGCCTTGTTCAATAGTTGCTTTTGAAAAGCCACGCAACCAGCGTTTATGTCGCCAGTATAAATTTTTTTGCAAAGGCCGCCTTCGACAAGCGTCGCTGCGATCGCGCCCGAACCGCCGAAAGGATCGGCGACGACGGCTCCGGCCGAAATTTTCGTCATGCCGATCATCGCCGCGACAATGTCCGGCCTAAGCTCGCCTTGCCTAAGCGCCTTGTCAAAAGCCTGATGCTTGCGAAGGCGAAGCATAAAATAAACGGCTCCATCGTTTCTGCGATTAAGCCAAATCTCAACATCCGGCTTTGCCCGGTTAGGCGCAAGCCCTGTTTCCCGCGCAACCATTGTTTCGATCTTTCCCATTATATCGCCGGGAATCGCGCGGAGCTTGCCGCAGTCCATCACGATAATCCGAAACGTCCTTCCCTTGATCGCTGGAAAGCGCAGCCGTTCCCCGGTCAGGCGTCGCGCCGCGTCAACAACGCTCGGCGAGGAAAACGAGGCCAAAACGGCGAAAACATTGTTGACGCATTTCGTCTCCGGCGCTGCACGGGCACGAAACAAAAGAGCTCCTTCCAGCAAAACCATGCCGCCGGCTCCAAGCGCCTTTAGCGTCTCGCCGGCGGCCGCCTCAAGCCCGAAGTTTACGCTCGCGTACCAAAGCTGCATGGTGCCAGTATAGCGCGCCAGCGGGCGGAAAATCAGCGCATAGCAAAAAAAATTCCGCGCGGACTAAAGCAAAACGCGCTTTTGCGCCATGTACTATATATGGAGGATCAAACATGAGCGTGATGGCTTACGCGCCTTACGGCGCTGGCGGGGTGATAATTCGGGTTGAGGCGGACATTCGCAGGGGCATTCCCGGCGTCGACATTACCGGCCTGGCCGAAGGCGCGGTGCGAGAAGCGTCGATGCGCGTTCAGGCGGCGTTCAGGAATTCCGGCTTTAAGTTTCCGGCTGACAGAATCCTTATCAATCTTGCGCCGGCCGGAATGCGCAAGGAAGGCTCGGCGCTGGATCTGCCCATCGCGCTTGCCGTTATGGGAGCGGGATCCCTGGCGCCGGTTCCGCCGGAGCTGCTTGTAATGGGCGAGCTTGAGCTTTCTGGCCGCATTCGCCCGGTTCGCGGGGTGCTTGCCGCAATTGCCGCCGGCATAGAGGAAGGCATCAGCGAATTTATCGTTCCGGAGGGAAACATCGCCGAGGCGGAAATACTGCCTGCGCGTTCCGGCCGTGAAATGCGCTTCGCCGCCGTGTCCACGCTAAACGAGGCCGTCGAGGCGCTTTTGGCGCGCGAAAAAAACGGCGTTCTGCGATCTTCGGCGAGGACAATCGAAGAAAGGCCGCATACAGACAGCGTTTACGTCGGTGCCGGCGAGGATTTTTCCGACGTTCGCGGGCAAGCAATGTACAAGCGCGCGCTGGAAATCGCCGCGGCCGGCGGGCACAACCTGATGGTTTTTGGCCCGCCCGGC
>WRAL01000063.1 GCA_009780285.1 Treponema sp. | reverse complement strand
TCTTGCGCGCTATGTTTCGCGCCTTGGGCAGGGCTTGGCTCGGGTTTTGGAAAAGGCCATTGCGGGCATGGCGCAAAGGTCTGGACGAGGCTGCGAGGCGTCGGGCGGCAAGACGCGAGGCAGCCAAGCTCCGGACGGCCAAGCGCGACGCGGCGCGGCTCCAGGCGATAAAGCGCTGGGCGGAAAAACGCGATGCCTTCAAACTCTGGGCCGCCAAGCTCGCGGAAGCAAGGCTCGAGGCTTCCAAGCTCCGGGCGGCCAAGCGCGAGGCGGCGCGGCTCCAGGCGAGCAAGCGCAAGGCTGAAAGAGGCCAGGCGTTCAAACTTTGGGCGGCCAAGCTCGTAGAGGCAAGACGCGAGGCTTCCAAGCTTCGCGCCGTCAAGCGCGAGGAGGCGCGGCTCCGGGCGGCCAAACGCGAGGAAGCAGGACGCGAGGCGGCCAAGCTCCGGACGGCCAAGCGCGAGGAGGCGCGGCTCCGGGCGATAAAGCGCAAGGCTGAAAGAGGCCAGGCGTTCAAACTTTGGGCGGCCAAGCGCGAGGCGGCAAGATGCGAGGCGTTTAAGCTCCGGGCGGCGAAGCGCGACAAGGCGCGGCTCCAGTCGATAAAGCGCAAAGCGGAAAGACGCGAGGAGTTCAGGCTACGGGCCTCAAGGCGCAAGGCGCAAAAGGGCCGGCCAATAAAGCGCAGGAAATCCGTTGCGAGGCCGACGAATAAAATCCCCGAGCTTGCGCGAGCGCGCATAGGCGGGCGCGTCGACGTTTTTCTTGCCGTTTCCGCCGTGGCCGTTTTGATTTTTATTTTTGCCGGGCAGTCTCGCATGGCCGCTTCGCAGGCGGCGGCGCTGCTTGCGCGCAATGCGGCTTTCAATACCATTTATGTTTCGCCGCATTTTTGGGCCATGTTTGGGGACACGGCCCACGTGATCGTCGCGGAGTTCGAGGCGCAAAATCCAGGCACGCGAGTCGTGATGGCCGGCGAGGATGAAAAAGATATTATCTTTTTTGATTCGGGTGATTTTGCCGGTCATATCGAAAACGCGCATCTTGCGTCGCTTAGCCCATATATTTTTACCGAGAACGAGGAAGATCAATGGGCCTTGCCATTGGTTTCGTTCATCGATCTTTTTTTCTATAATATTGACATTCTTCAAATGGCCGGAAGGGATCGCCCGCCAAGCACCCGCGCCGAATTCCTGGCCGCGGCGCAAGCGGTCGCGCAAAGCGAGAGCGGCCTGCGCGGCGAGGTTTTTCCCTTTGCGCTTGGCCTTGGCGATCCCGACCTGGTCGGCGTTCGCAGGGATTTTTTGCCTTGGGTTTGGGCGTTGGGCGCGGGCGTTCATTCCGGCTTTGGCGCGGACGGCGCTTTGGCTCTGACGGCGCAGGCCAGGGGAACCGTCAATTTTATCGGCGATCTTTACAAGGAAGGGCTTTTGGCGCCGGGCAGCTTTGAAAAAACCGGCAGGGAAAGGCTCGAGCAGTTCGCCGCCGGCGAGATCGCCATGCTGATCGCCTCGGCGCGCGACATACTGCTTGTGAGGGATTTGGCCGGCGAAATAAACTTCGACGTTACGGCCATTCCGCAGGCGACGCCCGGGCGCCACAGGCTTGGCATTTCCGGCATTTACGCCGGCATTTCCTCGGACAGCGCACGGCCGGATTGGGCCTGGGATTTTTTGGTTTTTGTTAGCGCAAGAAGCCATGTGCTTTCCGCCGCCATAGGCGCCGTTCCCGGAACCTTTTTTGTTAATTTTCCTAGCAGGCAGCTCGAGCAGGATCCGCTGCACGCAAAGGCTTGGGATATTTTCGACGCGGCGGAAATCGTGGAATTTTCAAGCCTTGCCGAAAGGGACGCGGCCAGCGCGATCAGGCTGATGCTTGCAAGGGCCTTCGGCTCTGAATAGAGCCGCCGGCTCGGAATAGCGCCGTTCGGCTCTGAATAAAGCGCTAGGAGAAAAACACGGCCCTTGCCGCGAAAAATATCATCAGCGCCCCTACGATTAGCTTGGCGCCGGTTCCAACGATAAAGGCCAAAAACGCGCCGGCGGCGACTTTCAGCGCCTTAAAGCCGCCGGAGCCTTCGTCGCCTTTAAGCCTGCCGTGAAGAAGCTCGCCGGCAAGCGCGCCTAGAAAAGGGCCAAGAAGGATTCCAAGCGGCGCGAAAAAAATCATCCCTATTACCAGGCCGACAAGGGATCCGATCACGGCCATGCGCGAGCCGCCGAAACGCTTTGTCATGATAGCCGGAAGGATGTTGTCCATTACCGTTACGGCGACGGCGATTCCGGCCCAGACCCACAGGAAAGCGGCGCTAAAATCCGCTCGCCCGCTCCATTGCAGAAGGAGAAGGCCGGCATAGCCAAGCGGCGGGCCGGGAATGGCCGGAACGATAGAGCCAGCAAGCCCAGCCAAAAGAAGCAGGAAGGCTATTATCACAAGAAGTATTTCCACGGTGCATCATAGCGCGCAAGGCGCGATTCCCGCAATCGCCTGTCGCACGGACTTTGGCGCGGATTTTTGTTGACAGTTCCGGTCGGCCGTGGTAAAAAAAGACGAGGTATTTTAATGAATGCAAAGGATGGGATCGCTCGCCCAGGGCCGAAAGTTTTGAGCGCGCTCGCGCTGTGTGTCGCGCTGTTTTTGTTCTGCGTCCCGGCCCATGCCAGCGGCGGGGCGGACGACCGCCCGGAGACGGAGCAAAGGAATGAGATTCTCTGGGAGCGCATTCGTGCCCTGGGCGTGGAGCCTATAGGCGATTGGATGGGCATAGCCGAGGCGATGGCGGATCGGATGGAGGGGATGGCCGAAACAATGGATGCGCAGAGGGAGCGGATCCAACGGCAGCAATCGCAGATCTGGCGTCTGCGCACGGTGATTGTGGTCGTGGCGCTAGTCGCTCTGGGGGCGGCGATCTTGATCAAAAAGATGTTTGTCCTTAGCGTTAAAAAGCGGCCGCCAAAAGCAAGGGGGAAGGAATGAGCGACTGCCTCTTTTGCAAAATAGCGCGGGGCGAAATTCCGGCGAACGTGGCCTACGAGGACGACGAGATGCTGGCCTTCCACGACATTAACCCCGTGTCGCCCCTGCACGTTTTGCTGATTCCGAAAAAGCACATCGCAAGCCTTCTTGATCTTTCGCGCGACGACGAGGCGCTGGCCGGGCGCATGTTGGCGCGGGCCGGGGAGCTTGCGCGGCGGCTCGGCTACGGGCAAAACGGCGCGCGCTTCGTGTTTAACGCCGGGCGCGACGGCGGGCAGACGGTCGGCCACCTGCACCTGCACATTCTTGGCGGGCGCGCGCACGGATGGCCGCCGGGCTGATGCCCGCGGGCTAAGGCCCGAGGGCTAAATCTCCAGGATAGTCAGCTTTCCCGATCTTCCCCAGTGCTTTAGGAACGCGCCGGTGTCTATGTTGAGGTACTTCCCGCTTTCGCGTGGCTTCTCGACGATGGAATGCCCCACGTAAACCCTGCTAATGCCGGGAATCCTCACCGGCGGGTACTCGCCGCGAAACCAGACGATGTGTTCAATGTGCTCTGATGGATCCTCCTCGATTTCTTCCAGGCTTTCGACCTCCGGCAGCGCCGCGTGGACGATAAGCGCATCTCCCACCTGAATTGCCAGGGGCAGGGCCTTCACGCCTTCCAGAAGGGCGCTTTTCGTTTCCGGAGGAAGCTTGCCGTAGGCCCAGTCGCCGCCGTTGGATATATGGTGATTTATGGAAGAAAGCTGCGCGCTTCTGGGAACGCCGCGATCGCTGGCCTTGAGGAACATCCTTTCGTGGTTTCCCAGCGTCGAAAAAAACCAGGGCGCGCCCATGTACTCGGCGGCAAGCGCGGAGGCCGGCCCCCGGTCCATCAGGTCGCCGACGCAGAACAGCCTGTCGCGCGCCTTGTCGAAGCCGCGTTCCTCCAGCGCTTCCTCGAGGTCGCCGAAGCAGCCGTGAATGTCCCCGCAGACGAAATCCCTCCCCGCCGCGTTCTTTTCCAGCCTTAAAATGCTTTTCCAGCTTTCCGGCATTTCTCCCTCCTTTGTTGGTACTTTCTTACGGAATTGTAGGGGGAAAAAGCCGGCGGCGCAAGCTTTTTGGTCGAAATTGCGCGGCGTACAAGAAAAAAAAATTCTTGCTTTACTTTTGGGATATGCCGCTGTATGATAATCCCCATAAGGCGATCTATTTTGATAGCCTGACAAGGTTGTTTTGGAGGCAAGAAATGAAAAGAATTATTGGATTTTTGGTGGGTATTTGCTTCGCGTTTATCCTCGCCGGATGCGAGGGGAACGACGACAGGGTTCGGCTTAACGTGCTGAACTATTTCTCGCTTGCCACGCCGGGCGCGGCGGCCGAGATCAGCCAGGTTTGGGAGGCTTTCGACAGGGCAAACCCGAATATCAGGGTGGTGAGGGAGGACGCTTTCGAGGAGCCGTTCCACCTGACCACGGAAGCCTACGCGGCGGCCGGCGAGCTTCCGGACGTTCTGTACGTCTGGCCGGGCGGACGCTCCACGACGCTTCACTCGCGCGGCCTTTTGCGCGATCTGGCGCCCTTTATCGCCAGGGACGGCCTTGCCGGGTCCTTCACTCCGGTCTCCCTTGACCCAGCGCAGCAGGCCGGCGGCTTTCTCGCGATGATCCCCCTGGGGATGACCACCACGAGCGCGTTCTACGTGAACACCGAGGTGCTCGCCGCGGCCGGACTTAGGCCCGCGCAGAGCTACGCCGAGCTTGTCGCCCAGGTTCCGGTTCTCCGCGCCATGGGGCTTGAGACCATTATCATGGCCAACGCCGACACCTGGGTTATGCAGTCCTGCCTGTTCTCGATGGTGGCCGGGCGCTTCGGCGGCGAGGGCTGGGAGCAGAGGATTCTTAACGGCACCGCAAGGTTCACCGATCCGGAGTTCGTCAATGCCCTGCGGTTTATCCAGCGGATGTACCAGGACGGCGTTCTTAGCCAGGCCACGCTCGCCACGTCCTACGGCGACACGCCCGGCATGTTCGCCACCGGAATGGGCGCCTACATGATCGACGGCGACTGGCGCCACGGCGCTTTCATCACGGACACCTCCACGGGCCGCGCGCTTATCGATCCGGCGCGGCAGAGGGGCATCCAGATAGGCGTGTTCCCGACCATCGAGGGCGCCAGGCTCAACAATTCGGCGTCGGTCGTAATGAGCACCGGCTGGGCGATGAGCAACGCGATCCCGCGCGGCTCGGAGCGCGAGGAGGCCGCCTGGCAGCTTATAAGCTGGCTTACCGGCCGCGAAGTGCAGACCTTTATGGTAGGAAACGGCGGGCTTCCCTCGCCCTCGCGCACGGACATCAACATGGCCGCCCTGTCGCTTGAGCCTTTGCAGGAGTCCATCGCCAACATCGGCAGGACCTTCAACCGCAGCACCGTGGTCATCGACTCCGTTTTCGAGGGGCCGATTTTCAACCCGCTGAACGACGGCCTTCAGGCCATCGGCATGGGAACGCAGACGCCGGAACAGGTTGCCGCGATCACCCAGGCCGCGTTCGACGCCTGGCGCGCAAGCCGCTAAAGCGAGCCCGTCCCCGGCCCAAGGCGGCCGGGGACGAAACCGCCGCAGCGTCGTCCTTGTTTTTTTGCGATTACGGAGCGCCGATTAAATCCGCAGGGAGTAATCGGCGTTTCCTGTAGGTTTCAATTGGAGGTATTGTGACCTCGTTAAGAGAAAAAAAGTTTTCTTACGCTTTGCTGGTGATTCCGGCTCTTGCCATTTACCTTTCGGTGATGGCCTTTCCCACGATAACGTCGATTGTCCTAAGCCTTACCGACTACAACGGCGGGCGAATGCTGGGCAATTCGGAGGTCGGCTTTGTCGGCCTTTCCAACTATATCTGGATGTTCACCGAGCCGACCCGAGGCTTTTTCACGGCCTTTCGCAACAACATGCTGATAGTGGCCATGTCGGTCTTCGGCCAGATCCCGCTCGGCTTCGCCCTTGCATACCTGCTTTCGCGAAAGCTGGTAAAGGGAACCGGTTTTTTCCAGGCGATGATCTACCTGCCGAACGTCATCTCGCCGGTTATCATCGGCATTCTTTTTAGGAACCTTGTCATGGGGCCAAATTCCCTTTGGTTCGAGCTAACGAGGTTTTTCAACCCGGACGTGCAGTTTACGCTGCCCACCTACCCGATGGCGCAAGTACTGTTCGTGATGCTTTGGATGTATACCGGCTTTTACATGATAATTTTTCTTGCAAACCTTCAGCGCATCGATCCCTCGGTACTGGAAGCGGCGAGCATAGACGGCGCGAGCGAAAGGCAGATTTTTGCGCGCATCGTTTTCCCCGCGCTTTCCGGCGTGGTGGTTACCTGCGCGATCCTCGCGATTGCCGGCTCGCTTCGTTCCTTCGACCTTGTCTTCGTGATGACCGGCGGCGGGCCGGCCGGAAGCACGCGGGTGCTTTCGCTCTTTATGTTCCAGTCGGCCTTTCAAGGCTCGCCGAACTATCCGCTTGCCAACGCAATCTCGACGATAATCGTTCTGATCAGCTTTGCGCTCATACTCATAACCAGAGGCGTCGAGCGGCTGTTCGGGGGGAGGGACTGATGCTTACGGAAAAAAGGGTTTCGCCCCTCGCGGTGATTTGCTCATATGTGGTGATGGGGATTTTTACGCTCCTTGCCATTTATCCGATTTTCTGGCTGGTGATTCAGTCCTTCAAGACGACGCAGGACTACATGATGTCCAGCAAGCTGGCCTTTCCCACCGAGTGGTACTTCGGCAACTATCCCTTTGTCTGGCAGGTGGGCCGCTTCGGAACGCTGTTGCTTAACAGCGTTTTCTACACGGTGATTTCCGTGGGCGCCGTGGTTGTGCTGTCCCTTATGGCCGGCTTTGCCTTCGCCAAGCTGAACTTTAAGATAACGCCCGTGCTTCACGGCCTTTTTATCGTGGGAATTTTGATCACGCTGCAGTCGATACTGGTGCCGCTGTTCCTTATGGTTCGCGCGGCGGGGCTTTTCAACACACGCCTTGGCGTGCTTATCCCCTACATTGGGCTGGGGCTGCCGATGGGCGTGTACCTATGCACCGAGTTCGTAAAGGGCATACCCGGCGAGCTTGTCGAATCCGCCCGCATCGACGGGGCCGGCTACCTGCGCATTTTTTTCTTTATCATCATGCCGATGTGCGCCCCTGTGATGGCCTCGCTGGGAATTATTTCCTTTACCGGAACCTGGAACGAGTTTATCATCATCAACGTTTTGACGGCCTCGGACACCCTGCGAACGATTCCCGTGGGCGTGGCGCGCTTTGCCGGCGCCCTTGCCACGGACTTTGGCAGGCAGTTCACTGGCCTTGTAATCGGCCTGATTCCAATCCTTATCTTCTACGCGATTTTCAGGAACCAGATTACCAAGGGCGTTGCCGCCGGCGCGGTTAAGGGCTAGGGGCGGGGACTCGCGGCCTTTTGTCCTGGGGGCCTTGATCGATGGCCCCCTTCGCCGGGCCGCGCACGGGACCTCGGGCTGAGCAACCATGCGTGGAGTTTTGGGGCGGGCATTAGCCTGCCTCCAAACTCCGAGGCCAAAGCGCCAAAGGCGCTTTGGCCCGCC
>WRAL01000062.1 GCA_009780285.1 Treponema sp. | reverse complement strand
TAGATTTTTTCCAGGTGGGATTTTATGTCCCGGTCCGTCATTCCGAACGAGTACATCGAAATGATCTGGTCGTTGAACAGCGGGGAGCGTTTCTCATGCTTTGGCACTATGATTGGCTCGAAGGTGCCGTTCCTGTCCCGGGGGACTTCAATAGTTGCGCTTTGGTTCTCAAGCAGGACGGTCTTTTCCGTATGCCCGTTTCTGCTGTTCCCGCTGTTGTCCCCGGCGTTGGAGTTCTTCTGGTACCCAAGATGCTCCGTCATTTCCGCTTCAAGGGCTCGCTGGAGTATCCGCCCGGTAAGCCGCTTGATAAGGCCGTCCTGTCCGACTGCCTCGTCCTGGGTAAGCCCCTTGAAATCGATTGTGTCAAGAATCTGATCCAGAGCGTCCTTTTCTTTCCCGTTCTTCTTTCGTGCCATGACCGTCTTTCTCCTTCGGTATTCTTATACCGGGTTTTGGCCATTTACACAGTTTTTAGGATAGGCTCTTTGGCTCCCCTCCCGGCCTTAATTTCCTTTCGATGATTCTCCTGGCTATTGATCTCCATGCGTATCCATGATACTATAACCCATAAAATTATTGCCAATAAAAGGAACGTAAAATGGCTTACCGTGATTTGCAGGATTTTATCGCCGCGCTTGAGAAGGCCGGCGAACTTAGGCGGATCGCCGCGGAGGTCGATCCGCGCCTTGAGATTAGCGCGATTGCCGACAAGGTGATGAGTATGCCCGGCGGAGGGCCTGCGCTGCTTTTTGAAAAGGTTAAAGGCTCGGCCTTTCCTCTTGCGATTAACCTTATGGGAAGCGAGCGGCGCATGGCGATGGCGCTGAGCGCGCGGTCGCTGGACGCGAAGGCCGCCGAGATAGAAGACCTGTTGTCCTGGGGCTGGTCGCTTTTGCGCGATTTTAATTTATTGAAGGCCGCGCCGTCGGCGCTGCCGAAAATCCCGGCGGCCTTTAGCCTTATTCCCAGAAAAAAAAGCGCCGCGATTTGCCAGGAAGTGATCGACGACGGCGCAGGTTTCGACAGTCTTCCTGTGCTGACCTGCTGGCCGGAGGACGGCGGCCCTTTTCTTACCCTGCCTTTGGTTTGCACCGAGGATCCGGAAACGGGAAAGCGCAATGTCGGGATGTACCGAATGCAGGTCTACGACGACCGGACGGCCGGGATGCACTGGCATTTGCACAAGGACGGCGCGCATTTTTTTCAAAAGTATAAGCGCCTCGGAAAGCGAATGCCGGTGGCGGTTGCGCTTGGCTGCGATCCGGCCGTTACTTACGCCGCGACGGCGCCGCTTCCGGAAGGCGTTTGGGAAATGATGCTCGCCGGCTTTCTGCGCGGCAGGCGCGCGAAGGTTTGCAAGGCGACCTTGAGCGATCTGCTTGTTCCCGCCGACGCGGAATTTATTCTTGAGGGCTACGTCGATCCGAACGAAACTCGAATTGAAGGGCCTTTCGGGGATCACACCGGCTTTTATTCGCTGCGGGACGAATACCCGGTCTTTCATCTTCAGCGGATCACGCGGCGGAAAAATCCTGTTTATCCCGCTACCATTGTTGGCATTCCGCCTAAAGAAGATTGCTGGATGGGAAGAGCCACCGAGAGGCTTTTCCTTCCATTGCTAAAACAGCTTTGCCCGGAGATCGTCGATCTTGCGATGCCCTTTGAAGGCGTTTTTCACAATTGCCTTATCGTTTCCATTCGCAAGCGCTTTCCCGGCCATGCGCGAAAAACGATGCACTTTTTGTGGGGAATGGGACAGATGATGTACACAAAGTGTATTGTCGTCGTTGACGAGGAAGTAAATCCCCACAATAATTCCGAGGTGGCTTGGCGCGCCTTTAACAACGTTGACGCGCGCCGCGACTTGGTTTTAAGCGACGGCCCGCTTGACGCGCTGGATCATTCATCGCCGCTTCCGCGCTACGGATGCCGCATTGGGATTGACGCCACCCGCAAGGGGCCGGACGAGGGCCACGCGCGCGAATGGCCCGAGCCGCTTGTTATGGACAAGGAAATAGAGGAGCTTGTGCGCCTTCGCTGGAAGGAATATGGCATTTAGTTTTAGCCTTGCGCGCACGGGCAGAACGTTAAGGCTGATCGGCGAGGCGGTGATTTTTCGTCACACGGTTTTTTCGTTTCCCATCGCGATTTCCGCGATACTGCTTGAAAGCGCTGGCCGTCCGCCGTTGTGGGAAACGGCGCTTATCTTGATCGCCGCGACGGCCGGGCGCAACGCCGCCAACGCGATGAACCGAATAATCGACGCGAACATCGACAAAAAAAATCCGCGCACGGCTCAGCGCCATTTGCCGACGGGTTCTTTGTCGAAAAAAACCCTTGCGCTTTTTACTATCGTAATGATCGTGCTATTGATTATCTCCGCCGCGCTTCTTAACACCCTTTGCGTTTTTTTGCTTCCGCTTGCCGGCGTTTTGATTTTCGGCTATTCCTACACGAAGCGTTTTACCTGGCTTTGCCATTATTGGCTTGGCATTGCCTGCGCGATAGCGCCTATGGGCGCCTTCGTCGCGCTTGCCGGGCGCTTCGAGTTTCGTTTTTTTGTCCTGGCCGCCGCGCATATGCTGTGGGTTGCGGGCTTTGACATTATTTACGCGCAATTGGACATAGAGTTTGACCGCCGCGAAGGGCTGCATTCGATCCCGGCGCGCTTTGGGCCGGCTTGGAGCCGCGCGATAGCCGCGCTTTCCCACCTTGGAACCATCGCCGCCTGGCTCGCGCTTCCGCTTTTCTGGCCGCTTTCGCCCTGGTATTACGCGGCGGCCGGCGCGGCGGCGGCGCTTCTTGTCGCCGAGCATGTCGTCGCGCTGGGCCGCAGCGAGCGTCGAATTAAAATCGCAAGCTATTCGATAAACGAGATCGTTCCGCTTGCGATCCTTGCCGGAGTCGCGCTGGGCGTGTATCTTTAGCCTATGGGAAAATATTTGGTTTGCATTACCGGCGCAAGCGGGGCGATTTACGGCATTCGCCTGATGCAGGCGCTTGCCTCAGGCGGGCAGGAAGTTCACGCGATTGTTTCGCCCTGGGGCGAAAAAGTGCTGGCGCATGAAACCGGCAGAACTTTTTCTTCGTGGATGGAAGAACTGCGCCTGCCTAAAAAAAACGTTCACTCGGCGGACGACATGGCGGCGCTTCCTGCAAGCGGCTCGTTTCGGCTGGACGGCGCGATTATCGCGCCTTGTTCGACAAGCAGCCTTGGCGCCATCGCCGCCGGGATCAGCGCGAGCCTGATCCATCGCGCGGCGCAGACCGCGCTGAAGGAAAAATGGCCCTTGATCCTTGTCCCGCGCGAAACGCCGCTTTCGCTTGTGGCCCTGCGAAACATGGCCTCGCTTGCAGAGGCCGGCGCGGACATTCTGCCTGCCAGCCCGGGCTTTTACCATCTTCCCAAAACCATGGACGACATGATAGACTTCGTCGTGGGAAAAATCCTTGACAGGCTTTCGATTTCTCACACCATCGATACTTTATGGAGAGGCTTGAAGTGAAAACTTTTTTTAAGATTTTGTTTGCCTGCTGTTTTGCAGCGCTGTTTGCGCTTCCCGTTCATGCGCGCGGGCAAAGGGACGAGGCGGCTCCCTTGCGCATAGGGATTCTGCCGGACGCGGATTCCCTGCCGCTAATGGTCGCGCGGGATCGCGGTTTTTTCCAGGCGGAAGGAGCGCAAGTTGAGCTTGTAATGTTTTCAAATCCAAACGAGCGTGACGCGGCGCTTCAGGCTGGCCGAATAGACGGCGCGATTTCGGACCTTCTTGCCGCGGCGTTTTTTGTCGCCGCCGGTTTCGACGTAAGGATTACGAGCCTTACGAACGGGCGCTACGGCATCGTCGCCGCGCCGGATTCCGGCGTCGCAAGCCTTGCCGATCTTCACGGCCGGCGCATCGCGCTTTCCCCCAACACTATTATCCAGTACACGGTTGACGCGCAGCTTGCCGGCGCCGGCGTTCCCATGTCCGAATACGAGGCCGTCGCCGTTCCCAATATTTTGCTTCGGCTGGAAATGGTGTTAAACGGCCTGGTGGATGCGGCCGGCCTTCCGGAGCCGCTTCTTACCGCCGCAGTCGCGCAGGGCGCGCGACTGCTTTCCACTACCGAAACCACCGGAATAGACGCCGGCGTTTTGCTTTTTTCCCGCGCCGCGCTGGACTCGCGCCTTGCCGATGTTCAGGCCTTTTATCGCGCCTACTATCGCGCGGCCCGGGAAATAAACGCAAACCCTGACGCCTTCCGCGATTTTCTCGTGGCGCAGGCCGGCTTTCCGGCCGCCGTTCGCGACACGTTTCAGTTTGTAACATACACAAGCCCCGCGCTGCCGGAAGAGGCGCAGGTAACGCGGACGCTGGCCTGGCTGCGCGATCGCGGGCTTTTAACCGCGAGCCTTTCGTTCGCGGACTTGACCGATCCCCGCGCGATTGCGGGGAACTAGCCAAGGGCAAAGACATCATCAACCCTGGGCGAGCCTAGCAAACGAAGCAATCCACGGCTGATAACGACAATAGATTGCTTCGCTACGCTCGGGGTGGCGGTTATTCCCAAACCGTCGCCCTCCGACTTGATCGGAGGGTCGGCGGGCATCCATCGCCCATGCCGCCCCCCAATCGACAAAAAAAGGGCGGAACGGCGCCGCGCGCCCTCCGCCCCGATTGCCTCGCCTCGAACGAAGCGCCTGCTCTTCTAGCCCAAAGGCTAAAGCCCGCCAATGCTCCGAGGCCGGTCCGCCAAAGGCGGACCGGCCCAGGCCCTATGGCGTTTGACTTAAGAACACTTGATTCGTTAAGCCGCCGTTGAAGTTGTCATACGAAAAGTTGGTGTGATCCCAGCGATTGCTGACGGAGGTAAAGGCATGCCCGCGCCCAAGCCAAATAATCGGCATCTGGTACAGCATGATCTGCTGGAACTCTTCCCACAGCGGGCGCGCGATATCGTCGTCCGGGGTGTACATGCCCTCGCGGAAAAGGAAGTCCTTGCGCCGTTCCCAGTCGCGGTAGGCCTCGCCTTCCTGGTTGGGGTGCCACATGTGGAGGTTTCCGTTGGAAAGATATACGTTGGTGCCCCCGTTAGGGAAGACCCCGGGGCCGCCAAGGCCGATCATCAGGGTCTGCCAGTCGTAAGTGCCCATAAGGCTGGCAACCATGGACTGGAACTCGGTCTCCACCGGCCGCGCCGAGATGCCGATCGTCGCAAGCTCGTCCTGCATGACCAGGGCGCAGTTAATCCAAAAGTCCACGCCGGCGGGCATCCAAATGTCGAATTCTATGGCCCGGCCCTGGCTGTCGCGCATAACCCCCTGCGCGTCCTGACGGATGCCTATCGAAGCAAGAAGCTCGATGGCGCGAGGCGGGTTGAAGGTAAACTCATGGCGGATCTCGGGGTTGTGGAAGCGGTTGGCCGGCGGGAACCAATAGCTCTGGGGCCCGGCGAAGCCGCGATGCGCCTGCGATATAAGCCTGTCCATATTGGTCATCGAGCTCATCGCCTGCCGGAAGGCGGTCTGGCTGAACCAGTCGTACCAGGGCTCGCCCTCGTTCTGGGGGTTTTGGTTAAAGGTCCACAGCCCGCCGGATGATAGCGAGCCGTCGTTGTGGTAGGTGGTCCAGTCGTTCTGGTTCCGCACCATGAAGTCCACGTCTTCCGGGCGCGCGGTGAGGACCTCCATCTGCCCCTGTTGGAACATCAGGAACTGCGTGGTCTGATCCGGCACTATAGTGTAGATAAATTGTTCCCGGTAAAGCGCGGCCACGCCGTTGACGTCCTTTTGCCACCAGTTCGGATTGCGCTCGAACACAATCCTCTGGCCGGGGGCGTACTCGGTAATGTAGTAGGCGCCGATCGAGGGGATAAGCCTGGGATCGGTGGAAAGGTTGAATATGGCGGTTACCTCGTCGTAGCCCTGCCTCAAAGCCGGCTCGTAGTGGTGCGCCGGGCCGAAGCTCATGTTCGTGTTGAAGAAAGGCTCGGACAGGGTGCGCGCGAGCCTGATGTAAAAGGTCCTGTCGTCCACCACGTGGGCGGTGCGCTGAATCTGGCTGCCGTCCGGCATCTCGACGAACTGCCCGCTGTAGCCTCTCATGCCCAGCTCCTGATCGCCCTCTATCTCGTTATGCCAGAAAACGATGTCCCAGCTTGTTACCGGCTCCCGCCTGGTGGAATTGTAGTAGGTCCAGTACAGCCCCTCGCGCAGGGTGTAGTACACGTCCATGCCGCCGTCCGGGTTGATTTCCCACCAGAAATTCTCGGCCAGCCTTCCCCTCCAGCTTCTGGTAGTCGTGTCGTACTGCAGCAGGTTGTCAAGGGTCGTGCCGATAACGGTGACGCTGGTATTGTCGCCCGCGCCGGCTATCTGGTTGAAGCTCCTCGGCTCGCTCGTTATCGAGCTTGACCATATTCCCCCTACATGGCCAGGAACCAGGGCGTCAAAGCCGCGAAAGGGCTGAAATCGGGCGAGGGCGATAAGCTCCGCCGGTCCGATGGCCTCGAAGCCAATGGTGTCTTCGAGCGTCATTTCATCAGGGCCGCCGCAGGACAGCAGCAGGCCGACCACGCACATGCAGGCAAAGGCTGCAAGGCCAATTCGTTTTTTCTCTTTCATTCTCCTATTGTACAACTTTTTAAGAAAACGGCAAGCGCCCGGCGCGCGAATCGGTAAATTTTGCGCCCCGGAAATCAATTTTCAGAAAAAATTCGAAGAATTTTTAACCACGGAGGGCGAGGAGTCATACGGAGGGAAGAGAAGAACGCATCCCTAATCCGGCTTTAAGCGGGTAATTTTGCTCCGGAAACGTCGTGGGAACCGTAGATGACATGCGGATAAAACTCCGTGTACTCCGTGTAACTCCGTGGTTGACTCTTCTTTCAGTATTGTTTTCCGATTGTTTTCCGTGATTTTACGCTCCCGGCGCTTGCGCTTTGCCCCAAAAAGCGTTAAATTAGCCTCATCTCGCTGGCATATTGGCCATGCGGAGCTTTTGTAAGGAGGAAAAAAAAGTTGGATCTGTCATTCTTGTTTTGGTCCGGAATTGTCGGGGCCGTGATCGCCATCGGCTTCGCGTACATTCAGCACCGCAAAGTGCTGAGCAATTCCGAGGGCACCGACATCATGGTCGAGATCGCCCAGGCGATTCGAGACGGCGCGAACGCCTATCTGAAGCGCCAATACCGCGTGGTAATCATTTTCTTCGCGGCAATGACGTCGATTTTGGCGGCGCTGGCCTACATTCCCATGCTTTTTGGCGCGCCGGGCCTTGTCAACGCGTTCATTCCCTTCGCGTTTATCACCGGCGGCTTTTTTACCGGCCTTGCCGGCTTTATAGGGATGAAGGCGGCGACGCGGGCCAACGCGCGCACGGCCTTCGCGGCGCAGCAGGGCCTTAACCGAGGGCTGCGCGTGGCCTTTTCCTCCGGCACGGTCATGGGCTTTATCGTCGCCGGCTTTGGGCTTTTGGACATCGCCGCCTGGTACTTGATTTTGCACTATGTTTTCCAGGCGCCGGCGGACGTTATCGCGCCGGTCATGCTGACCTTCGGCATGGGCGTGGCGTCCATGTCGATGTTCGCGCGCGTGGGCGGCGG
>WRAL01000061.1 GCA_009780285.1 Treponema sp. | reverse complement strand
GACGCTCTATCCAGATGAGCTAGTCTCTCCCACTAATCGCCTTACCTTACGAAAAATTCGCGCGGCTGTCAACTCTCCTTGGAGCCCTCGGCTCCACAGGAGCCGCCGGCTCCTTCAGAGCCGGCGTCTCCTTCAGAGCCGGCGTCTCCTGCGGAGACGGCGCTCATAAAAATAATCTCCGGCTCAAGGTCGAAGCCCCGCGCCTCCTTCACCCGCCGCGCCACCTCCCGCGCAAGCTCGCGTATGTCGCGCGCGGTGGCGCCCCCGGCGTTCACGATGATGTTGCCGTGCCAGGGCGCCACCTGCGCGCCGCCGACGGAAAGCCCGCGCAGGCCCAGCTCGTCGACGATCTTTCCGGTGGGGCCGCCGAAGGCCGGGTCGTTTTTGAAGGCCGAGCCGGCGGAGGGAAGGCGGTAATGGCCCTTCTCCCGGCGATCGCGGCGATGCCCTTCCATTGTCTCGCGCATCAGCTCGCGATCGCCGGGCTCAAGCGCGAAAGCCGCCTCCAATATAAGCGCGCGAAGCGCCTGAAAGGGGCTGCGCTTGTAGCCGAACCGCTGGAGGTCCTTGGACAGCGTAAAAAAGGCCGGCGGATCGCGCGAGTAGTCCGCGCAGCCGGCCTCGAGCAGGGCGCCGGCTATATCCCGGCCGTAAGCGCGGGCGTTCATCCATACGGCGCCGCCGATGGCGCCAGGCATTCCGGCGAGAAACTCAAGGCCGGAAAGCCCGGCGGCCAGGGCCGCGTCCGCCGCGTCGTCAAGGCTCGTGCCGGATCGGAAGCGCAGGATTTCGCCGGCACCCCGGCGAGCGCCGTCATCCTCGATGACGCTGGCTTCCCGGCGAGCGCCGTCATCCTCGACGACGCCGGTCCAAAGCGACGCGTCAAGGACAATGCCGCGAAAGCCTTCGTCCGCAGGGACGACGTTCGCGCCGCCGCCCAGAATAAAAGCCGGAATCCCCAGCGCGCGCGCGCGGGCGAGCAGCGCCGGGGCGAAGGCCGGAAAGCCCTCGCCGCTTGGCCGCGCCAGGCAGTCCGCCGGCCCGCCCACTTCGAACGAGCAATGCGCGGAAAGCGGCTCGTCCCACAAAAGCTCCAGATCGCAGGGATGCAGGGCGAGGCATGTCTCCACGGCTCGCGCGATTTTTTCCTTTATAACGACCTCCTTTACCTTTGCCGCCAATTGCTTTTTTCGGCGGTTTTGCGTACTCTTAGCATTATGAACAGACCATTTATTTTTTACAACACCCTTTCGCGCCGCGAGGAAGAGTTCGTTCCGGCGGAAGAGGGCAAGGTCGGTTTTTACGGCTGCGGCCCCACGGTATACAATTACGCTCACATAGGAAACCTCAGGGCTTACGTCCTTCACGACACTTTGGCGCGGGCGCTGCGGCGCGGCGGCTACGAGGTCACGCAGGTGATGAACATAACCGACGTGGGCCACCTTTCCGGCGACGGCGACGAGGGCGAGGACAAGATGATAAAAAGCGCCAAGGAACGCGGCAAGGCCGTTCTTGAAATCGCCCAGATCTACACCGACGCCTTTTTCGCCGACACCGACCGGCTTAACATCCTTCGCCCGAGCATAGTCTGCAAGGCCACCGACCACATTCCGGAAATGATAGCCATGATCGAGCGCATCGAGAAGAACGGCTTCGCCTACAACGCCGGCGGCAACATCTACTTCGACACGGCCAAGGATCCCGGCTATGGAAAGCTCGCGCGCCTGAAAGCCGACACAGGCGAGGCCCGCGCCCGCGCCGCCGAGGACGGGAACAAAAAAAGCGCCCGCGACTTCGCGCTTTGGTTCACCAGGAGCAAGTTCGACAGGCAGGCGCTGGTGTGGGACAGCCCCTGGGGAACCGGCTACCCGGGCTGGCACATCGAGTGCTCGGCCATGTCGATGAAGTACCTGGGCGACAGCTTCGACATACATTGCGGCGGCGCGGATCACATCCCGGTGCATCACACTAACGAGATCGCGCAGAGCGAGGCGGCCACCGGAAAAAGCCCTTACGTGCGCTACTGGCTGCACAACGAGTTTCTCGTGATGGGCAAGGACAAAATGTCCAAGTCCTCAGGCGGCTTCCTTACGCTTCAGTCCCTCGTGGACCGGGGATACCATCCCCTGGACTACCGGTACCTCCTTTTGGGCGCGCACTACCGAAGCCAGCTTCAGTTTTCCTTCGAGGCGCTGGACGGCGCGAAAAGCGCGCGCAGGACGCTCTCGGCGAAAATACGCGCGCTGGCCGCTCGATCCGGCTGGAACGGAAAGCCGGAAGGCGAGGCGGGATCCTACGGGGAAGCGGCGCGGGCGAGGATCGACGAGTTCGACGAGGCCATGCGCCGGGATCTGAGCACCCCGCGCGCCCTGGCGGCGCTTTGGGGCCTCCTGAAGGATCCGGCCATCGAGCCGGGCGAGGCATTGCGCGCGGCGCTGGACATGGACGAGGCGCTGGGGCTTGGCTTTCTCCAGGAGGCGAATTCCGTCGCCGCGGGCGGCGGCGCCTGCGACGAAACAGGCGGCTCGCCAAACGCGGGAAGCTTTTCGCCCGAGGAGGAAGCCGAGATACGCGAGCTCGTGGAACGGCGCGCCGAGGCGAAAAAGGCCCGGGATTTCGCCAAGGCGGACGAAATTCGCGCCGCGCTTCGCGAGCGGGGAATAGTCCTTGAGGACGGCCCCGGCGGAACCTCCTGGCGCGCGGCGGACTAGGCTGGACAAGGAAAGGACTTGGCGCGGCCGGACAGCCCGGCGCGCCTGTAACAAAGGGTGGCAGGGCTTGTTTCTATTTCAAAACCAGGCATCGGGGAAAGGCAATGACTGAGGCGGAATTTCGCAAGGTGTACGATTCCGCCTTTCCCGTCCTGTACCGGGTGGCGTACCGCATCGCCGGAACCGGTGAAGCCGCCGAGGATCTCTGCCACGACGCTTTTTTCAGGCTTCACGAGCGGGACATGGTTTTTCCAAGCCAGGAGGAGGCCACGTACTGGCTGATCCGGGTGGTAAAGAACGCGGCGCTCAATTTCGCCAAGCGCAAGCAGCGAGAGCGCAAGGCCTACCAGCGCGCCCTGCGCGAGGACTCTCGCCAGAGCGAGACCGGCGAAAGCATCCTGGTTCGGCAGGAAACAGCGGTCGAGGTCGTGGAGGCGCTGGGCAAGCTGCCGGACAACCTGCGCATCGTGCTGGTTCTGAAGGAATACGCGGAGCTAAACTACAGGGAGATCGGGCGAATGCTTGGCATTAGCGAGGGAAACGTCAAGGTAAGGGTTTTCAGGGCGCGGGAAAGGCTTTCCGTCCTGCTTTCGGGCATGGGGCGGGAAGGCGCAAGGAAAAGCCGGAAGGAAAGGAAGGCGTCAAAGTGAGCGAATCGCGCGCAAGCATGGCTTGCAATGACAAAACGGCCGGCAAGGCCGCAGGTCCCTGCCCCGATCCCGTGCTTCTTTCGGCATGTCTGGACGGGGAGCTTCCTTCGCCCTGGAAGGAAAGCGTGGAAGGGCATCTCGCGATTTGCGAGGGCTGCTCCGGGCGCATCGAGTCCTACAAGGCGACGCGGGCGGCAAGCCCTGCCGAGACTGAGCTTGAGATCGAAGTGGCGAGGGATCGCGTCCTTCAGCGGCTGGACGACGCGCGGGATCTGCGGCGCCGCGCGATCTGGCGGCGAAGGGTGTCCCTGCCCATTCCGGCCGCCGCGGCGCTGGCCGTGGCCATCGCCGGCCTTTCCTTCGCCATGGTCCTGCGCGCGCCGGGAGCGCTGGAGGCGCCGCCGGCGCTGTTCGTCTCGGAAACGGACCTTTACGTGCCTATCGCGGACATGGAAAGCGTCATCGAATATCTTTTGGGCATGGGCGGCAGCGAGGCGGTGATCCTCATGCTGCCGGAGGATCGCAGCTTCGTCTCCAGCGGCGATCCGGCGCTGATACGCGCGGCGGACTACTCAAAGCAGCTTGCAAGCTGGTCCGCGCCGGATCGCGGAAGGAACTAGGATGATCCGCATTCCCGCGAGGCTGATCTGCGCGATGATCGCGGTCTGCGCGTCGGGCTCCATCGCTCTTCACGCGCATTCCGGGATCGTGGCGCAGTCGCGCGAAGGCGAGGAGCGCAGAAGCGAGCGCGAGGGGCATCATCGCGGCCTTTTTCCCCGTTTCGCCGGCCAGGCCGTTCTTTTATGCATGAGCGCGCGCGTCATGGAGCGGGACAGGGTCGAATCCTGGACCGAATCCCGCAGCCAGATCACGATTCTGGGCCATCCGGTGGAGCTTAAGCTTATAGGCGCCAATATAGTGGTCATCATTACCTTCACCCCTTACATGCGCCACGGCGAATCGCGGGAAAAATTCCTCGTGGCGCAGGGCCAGATCTGGACGAACACTCCCGGACAGGGCATGCGCTACCACGCCTCGATGCAGACGATCCCGCTGGAATTCGGCGAGACGATCTTTTTCTTTCCTCTGGGGCCGGTGCGCGAAGACGCGGCCTCCATCGAGGTGATGCTTACCATGTACCCCTATGAGGAAGAATAGGCTCGCGTTCGCGCTTCTCTGCGCGCTCCCGTTCCTGCTTGTCGGCTGTCGTCCCAAGGCCCCGGCCATCGTCGCCATACACCCTCAGATGGGCCTCGTGGGGGAGCTTCTGACCATACACGGCTCCTCCTTCGGCGCCGAGCGCGGCGCGTCCTACGTCTCGATAGCCGGAGCGCAGCCGGCGTCCACGGCCTACGAGCTATGGAGCGACGACAGGATAGTCATGCGCGTTCCCAACTTCGGCGACGCCGGCCTTGTCGTGGTCAGCGTGGAGGGCCGAAGCAGCAACGGCGCGCTTTTCGTGAACGCCGCCGCCGTTCCAAGGCCGGCGGAATCCGGCTCCATCGCCCCGGCGGTGGTTTCCGTGGCGCCCCAGTCGGGCGCCGTGGGCGCCCTGGTAACGATCGTCGGCAGGGGCTTCGGGAACCAGAGGGGATCCGGCGCCGTGTTCTTTTCAAGCGATTCCATTCCGGGCGCGCGCGGCCTC
Source organism: Treponema sp. (assembly GCA_009780285.1). GTDB lineage: Bacteria > Spirochaetota > Spirochaetia > Treponematales > Breznakiellaceae > WQXQ01. The sequence goes on along the minus strand of WRAL01000061.1, from coordinate 2,678 downwards.
AATTTTATCGAGGCATCCGAGGCCGAGTTCGGCTACGAGCTTTGGAGCGACCAGGAAATACGCGCCCGCGTCCCGGACGGCGCCACCAGCGGGCATATCGAGGTACGGACGGCGCGCGGGGTATCGCTGCCCATCCCTTTCGCCGTCAGCGAAGGGCCGGGGACGCGCGTTTTTGGGGACAGGCAGACCTTTATCATAGCCCAGTCGGTGAGCGTCGAGGCGCGCGAGGCCGAGTCGCCCAACTCGCTGAGCCTTTGGGTTCCGGCGCCGGCGCTTTCCGCCTCCCAGCGCGGGGTGGAGCTTCTTGCCAGCAGCCCGGCGCCCTTTCTGAGAAACCGTTCGGGAACGGCGCTTTTCCGGCTGGAAAACATGGAGGCCGGCTCGAGTTCCGGCCTGAGCCTTTACTGGGCGGTGGACTCCCACGCGATAAGCGTCTCGGCGCGGCCCCAGGCCGTCTCCAGCGCGCCCTCCCCCCTGCGCGAGGCCTTCACGGCGCCCTGCGCGCGCGTCGCCTCGGACGATCCGCGCGCCGCCGAGCTGGCCGCGGCGATCTTTTCCGGCGAGGCCAACCATTACCTGCGCGCCAGGCTTGCCTACGACTGGATTTTGGACAACATGGCCTGGGAGGAGCGCTTCGAGGGCGACATTTTCGACGCGGCCGAGGATCTGCGCGCCGACGCGCTTTCCGCCTCGCTCTTGTACGTGGCGCTCCTGCGCGCCTCCGGCGTTCCAAGCCGGCCGGTCGCCGGAGTCCTCGCGCGGGATCGCAGGACCCTTCCCCATCACTGGGCTGAATTCTGGATCGACGGCCTTGGCTGGATTCCCGTGGACCCGGCGATGGGCGCCTTCGCCCTGCCGGATGAGTTCCGCTTTGTCCCTGAAATGGCCGAATGGACCGGCGAAAGCCCCGAGGCGCGCGAGTTCTACTTTGGAAGCGTGGACAGCTTTCGAATAGCCTTCTCGCGCGGCGTGGAGGACATTCCAAGAAGCGATCCCAGGGGCCGCGCCGTGGCGCACGAAAGATCCTACGCCCTTCAAACCCTGTGGGAGGAGGCCTCCGGCGGCCTTGAATCCTACAGCAGCGTTTGGGGCGCAATAATAATCGAGGACGTACGATGAGCGAAAAGGTAACGGTAATATCGCTGGGCGGGTCGATCGTGGCGCCGGAGGGCGCCGACGGCCGCTTCTTAAGGGACTTCGCGGCGCTTTTGGGCGAGCTTTTGCAGGCGGACGAGGCGCGGCGCTTCGTGCTGGTCGTCGGCGGCGGCGGCCCGGCGCGCGCCTGGCAGGGAGCCTACAGGGATGCCGTGGGAGAGGCGGCAATCGACGACGAGGCGGACTGGATAGGGATCATGGCCACGCGCCTGAACGCCCAGCTCGTTCGCGCCGCGCTGGCCAAATGGTGCCGGCAGGAAGTGGTCACCGATCCAACTGTCGCGCCTGACATAGAGGGCCGCGTTCTGGTGGCCGCCGGCTGGAAGCCCGGCTTTTCCTCGGACTACGACGCGACGCTCCTTGCCGAGCGCTTCGGCGCCAAGACCGTTATCAACCTGTCGAACATCGAAAAGGTTTACACCGCCGACCCGCGCGTCGATCCAAGCGCGCGGCCGCTGGACGAAATCTCCTGGAAAGATTTCCGCGCCATGGTCGGCGAGGAATGGACGCCCGGCAAAAACGTCCCCTTCGATCCGGTGGCCAGCCGGCACGCCAGCGAGAGCGGCATAAAAGTGATCTGCGCCGCCGGGCGAAACCTTGAAAACCTGCGCGCCATGCTTTGCGGCGGCGATTTCGTGGGAACAGTAATAGGGGGCCGCGCGGCCTTTTGATCTAAGGCCTTTGATCCGTAATCCCTGCGGCCAGCGGGCGCGCTGGCCGCAGGGCATTTTTGTTTGGGCTTAGGGACTAAAGCCGCTCTTCTGTAGGAAAAAATGCCGGGCGCCGCCCGGCGTTTTTAGGTTGCCGAGGCTTTGATTCGTGGCCGGAGGCCCAGATATTTTTTACTAATAAAATTATGCCACTGGCCAATAGTATACATGCTATTGGCTGGAAAAAGTAAAAAAAGCGAAAAAACGCTACTTTTCGCTTGCATACAGATCAAATATATGATATAGTCAAATATAACTTGGATGCATTATGAAGAAGTTGCTTAATTTGGCTGGCGCCGACTGGAGTGTGGGTAACAAGGTACACCAGGGCATTGACGGAGTTGGACAAGGCTTTTATACGCCAGTTGTATCAGTAGAAAGGCTTGCGGGCAACTTTATGTTGCCCGCAAGCCTTGCCTGGGGGATTTTTATGAGAAACAGCGGAATTTACGCGAAAGCCGCGATATTTTTTTTGATTACATTGTGTATAAATTTATCTGGCTGTATTTATCCTGATCCTGAATCAGGTCACGCCTCTGAATTAACAGTAGTCAATGAATCGTCTCATGATTTACGTGTTGTTTTTGTGCCTATTCCGCCATATCGCGGATTTAACAGCGTTATTGATTTAAACCAGGGAAAAACCACCTCTTCTATGTTAACGCATGGATTTGGCACTAAAGAAAATCATTATAACCCAAATCAAGAGGGAATCAAGATTATTCTCCATAGCTTGGTTGAGGGGAGAACAGGAGAAAAAATAAAAGAGATGAATACACTGGACAAGGCCGTAGAACTTTTTGAATTCATGGG
>WRAL01000060.1 GCA_009780285.1 Treponema sp. | reverse complement strand
TCCCCGGCGCTGCTTTCCTCCGCTGTAGCGGCGCTCATCTGGATGATAATTTTCCAGCCTACGGGCCTTGCTAACCAGTTTCTTAACGCGATTCTTTTCAAAAGCGGCGTTGACTGGCGCTGGCTTACAAGCGGAACGATGGTTCAGATGTCTACTATGCTGGTTTATTTTTGGAAATACGCTGGTTTTTTCACGATTTTATTTATTACCGGGCTGACAAAAATACCGGCAAGCATTTACGAAGGCGCGCGCATAGACGGGGCGAATTACTTTCAGGTGTTTGCGAAAATCACTTTGCCGCTTTTGAAGCCGACGACCATTCTTGTTTCGATAATGGCGATGCTTCAATGCCTGAAAACTTTTTCCACGCAATTCCTGTTCGTTCAGTCCGGCGCCCCGCGCTCCCCGATTGACGTTATAACGCTTGCCATCTACAACACGGCGATGCGCGAGTACAATGTTGGCCGCGCCTCCGCAATGAGCGTGATGCTTTTCTTTACGATGCTTGCGCTGACCGTGTTGCAGTTGCGCATTTCCCGAAGCGACGAGGTAAGCTACTGATGGCTCAACTGCAAACAAAAACTAGAGGCGGCCGAATCGCCGACCTTTTCGCGCTGGCGCTTCTGGCGATTATCACGGCGCTTGTGCTGATGCCTATCGCCTTTATGGTAACGGCGTCGTTCATGCCGGCGGTTGACATTACCCGTATGCCCTACCGCTGGATTCCGCGCGGCATCGAGTGGGATAATTTTTACAAGGCCATCGCCGGAAATGACGGCAACTTTGTCTTTGCGCGGAACGTGCTTAACTCGCTTCTTGTCGCGGGCACGGTTTCCCTTACGACGGTGATTCTGTCCGCGCTTACGGGCTATGCGCTTGCCAAATTCCGTTTTCGCCTTCGCACCGTGGTTTTCATGGCGATAATGATGACGATGATGATACCCTTCGAGGTAATCATGGTTCCGCTTTACATGGTGGCGCTGAACCTTAACATGCAGAACACATACGCCGGCCTTATCGTTCCGTTCATGGTAAACGCTTTCGGCATTTTTATGATGCGCCAATACCTGCAGACCTTTCCCTCGGACATTCTTGACGCGGCGCGCATCGACGGCCAAAGCGAGCCGGGCATTTTCTCCAAAATCGTTCTGGTAAACTCAGGCCCGGCGCTTGCGAGCCTCGCGATTGTGTCGTTCCGTCAGCAATGGGATAACCTTTTGTGGCCCTTGATGGTGGTGCAGGATAGAAGGCTTAAAACGATTCCGACCTACATCGTCAGCTTTGCCGAGGAAAAGTTTGCCGACGAGGGCGCGATGATGGCCGTGGCCTTTCTCGCCAGCATTCCCGTCGTGATTATGTTCATCCTGCTTTCGCGTTACTTTGTAGGCGGCAGCTCGGTATACAGCGCCAGCAAGGAATAGCGCGCGTGGGCTGAAGCCGATCCGTCTATGCGTATTGGCCCCGCTCTATTTATCCTTGGCAGGCATTCGCGCCGGGGCCAGCGTGGTTTCCCGCCGGGCGCGCTCCACCGTCGCGGCGGGCCGGCTTTTATGCGCGCGGCAGAGATCGCAGCCGAGTATGTGAACGTGGTGCCGGCTGGCGGAGCGGTCGAAGAGGCGCGCGATCAGTTTTTCCTCCACGCTCAGCCTGGCGTTGCACACCGGGCATTTTCGCGCGCGCCGGCCGGCGAGGCATATTGGGCAGCCGCGCACGTGCATTTGCCTTTCCTTCGGCGATTTGCCGAGAGCCGGAAATGCCTGGGTTTGGATCAGCTCGCCATTCGCGAGCTTGGCGCCGCAGACAAGGCAAACCTTGGGCTGCCCCACGTAATCCACGGGCCTGGAGGCGCTTTGCCTTGGACGCGCGGGCCTCGCTTTTCCGCGCAGGCGCGCCCATTGGTCCGTGAAGATTCTGTAGCCGCTCCAGATGAGGACTATGCCGATGACGGCAAAAGCTAGTATCTGTAAAAAATCCGCCATATTGTTTATGCTTTCCCCGTGGCAACTCTTTACATTATCGGCACGCCCATAGGAAATTTGGGCGATATCAGCTTCCGTGCGGCGGAGATTCTTAAAAGCGTTTCGCTCGTGGCCTGCGAGGATACCAGGCGCACGCTAAAGCTGCTCAGCCATCTGGGCCTTCGCGTGAAGATGCTTTCCTGCCGCGCCCAGAACGAGGACAGGGCGGCGCTGAAGGTTATCGAGGCGCTGGATCAGGGGCTGGACGTGGCGTATTGCAGCGACGCCGGCACTCCGGCCTTGAGCGATCCCGGCGCGGCCCTTGCGCGGGCTGCGGCGCGGGCCGCGCACAAGGTTATTCCCATTCCGGGGCCCAGCGCCTTTGCCGCCCTCTTGAGCGTTTCCGGCGCTCGGGACAAGACGGTGGTTTTCGAGGGCTTTTTGTCGCCCAAGCCCGGAAAGAGGAGGGCTCGGCTTCGGGAGCTTTTGGCGATGGACGCGGCGTCGGTTATTTACGAATCGCCCTTTCGAGTGCTTAAATTGCTCGCCGATATTGCCGAAATCGATAATTCGCGCTATACTTGTATAGGGCGGGAGATGACAAAAGTCCACGAGGAGTACATTCGCGGGTCGGCCGCGGAGGTATTGGCCGAGCTTACGGCCCGTGGCGAGCAGATTGGCGAATTTTCGGTGCTGATTTCCGGAAAACAGGCAGATTCCGGTTAACAAAGGGCGCAAAAGCGCCGATTATAGTAGCAGGAAGGTTATCATGATGATCGACAGGGTAAGTCAATTGAGTTCCGTCCAAATGGATAGCAAGGCAGGCAAGGCTGATCAGGTTAGGGGAGATGGAACGCTCGATTCCATCGATGTTTCCAACAAGGCTAGAGACTTGGCGGAAATCTATCAGGCCACGGAGCTTGCCAAAGCGTCCGAAACTTTGGACGGCGCCAGAATTCTCGCGCTGCAGGCGCAAATCAACGATCCGGCGTACGTAAACGCGAAAATCGCCGCCACTGCGGATAGGATCCTAGATTCGTTCGGGCTGTAGGGAATTCCGGCCGCAAAGCTTGGATCTGCCGGATTTGGGCCACGGCGCGTCTTTTTAGGCGCGCCGTGGGGCGGTTTCCATCCCACGCGCTTTTCTAGCTTTTTTCGGCCACTAGCGCCTTGTTCTTTTCGTCAAACATCGCGATCATTTCCCTCACGACATTTTTGTTGAGCATTTCGCCCATCGCCGGAGTCTGAAAGACGCGCTTGGAGATCTGAACGTCGGTAAGATCGAAGCCCAGCTTTTCCTTGATCTGCAATTTTACCTTGTAAATTTTCCTGCCAAGCTCGCCGAGCTTTTCGTCCGTGTAGCCGGTTATTCCTATCACGTCCAAGGCCTTTATTATCGTCTCGTTGTCGTAGACGTTTCTGGCGAAAAGGCAGATCACGAGGGAATTGAGAACGCAGCGCTTGATCTCCTCTTCGAACAAATCGTTTACCAGTTGCGCGTTGTCAAGGTTTTTGCGGCCCTGATCCAGCGAATAGCCGCCGTTGCAAAGATGGCTGTGCCGCGCGCCGCATGCGTAGCCGACTATCGCGCCGTAGCCTGTGTGATAGGCCGGCATCTCGTTCTTGGCGATCGAAAGCGCGCATTCCCTGCCGCCGTACCTGTTCGACGCGACATGAACGCCGTCGGAAAGCGCGGCGTAAAAATCGTTGGCCTTGGTCGCCATGTACTTAATCGCGCTCAGATACCCGTCCTTGTCGCCGAAGGCAAGATCCACGATAGTCTGCTCTTTCGTTATAATGCCTTTTTCAAGGCATTCCGTCGCGTATCCAAGGCAGATTCCGCCGGAAACCGCGTCAAGGCCGTATTCCTCGACGGCTTCGATCAGTTCGAGAATGGCGTTCCTGTCGCTGATTCCCAGGTACGATCCCAGCGTGGCGATAAGCTCGTAGTCGTAGGCGACGTGCAAAATCTCGTACTCATGGCCCTTGTCGAATTCCCTGCGAACCTGGCCAATGTGAACGCAGCCCACCGGACAGCCGCTGCAAGCCATCTTGCGAATCAGATTGTGGTCGGCGAAAGCCTCGCCGCTTATTTCCTCGGCGCCCTCAAAAGAAGCCTGTTTCAGATTGCGCGTGGGCAAGGCTCCTATATTGTTAAGAACGTTCACGTTTATCGGCGTTCCCAGGTCGTGGTACTTCGACATGATAGGCGTGGTCGTAACGCGCTTGTAAATTTCGTTATAGGCGGCGAAGTATTTTTTCGGATCCGAGGCCTTCTTGCTGCCGTCGCCGGTAATCTGTATCGCCTTGAGTTTTTTGCTGCCAAAAACCGCGCCAAGGCCCATCCGCCCAAAATGCCTGTAGGTATCGACGTTCACGTTGGCGATTTTGCAAAGATTTTCCCCGGCCGGCCCGATGCGGATGATCGATCTTTTGCCGCTTCCTGCGCCGAGGGTGCGGATGAACTGGCCAAGCCTGTCCGCCGTAAGCCCCCAGAAAGCGCGCGCGTCGATAATGTCGATAAGATTATTGTTGATGGAAATGTAGCAAGGGAATTTCGCCTGGCCTGTAATCACGATTGCATCCAGCCCGGCGTTAAACATCGTGTACGCAAGCCGGCCCCCGGCGTAAGATTCGCCTAGCTCGCCGGTAACCGGCGAAACGAACATCGCCACGGTTTTTGAAACTACGGGAAAGACCGAGCTTAAAGCGCCGATGGCAAAAACAATAGGCTGGCTTGGATCCAGGGGCTGCGCCTCAGGGTTCATGTTTTCCAAAAGCAGCTTTGAGGCCACGCCGACCCCGCCCAAGTATTCAAACAGATCCTCGCGCAATTCAACTCTGACCTTGCGCGTTCCAAGATCAATGTAAAGAACCTTTATGTGCTTTTCGTTAATCATTGATTTTCCTCCAGGCTAAGGCAATTGTGCGGACAGTATTTAACGCAAATACCGCAGTGCTTGCAGATAATAGGCGGAGTGTTCTCGCCAGAAAAGAAAACGGCGTTCACCATGCAGGCATCGGCGCATTTCCTGCACCCAATGCATTTTTTTTCGTTAAGGATAACGCCGCCGCCCGCTCTATCCTGAAGCGCGCCGGTCGGACAGACAATGGCGCAGGCGCGTTCGTCGTCGCAGGCCAGACAGTAAATAGCGATAAACCGGCCGGTTTCAAGCCCTCCGAGCGTTCGCACCTTGATCGCGCTTTCATTGTCGGAGTAGCTCTGCCGATTAGCGCTCGCGCAAACGCGCTGGCACGTAAAACAGCCGATGCACTTGTTCATATTATCCGATTTAAGAATCTTGCCCATCGCCAACCTCCCCCAAAAGTCGCGCCGCAACGCGCCTACTTGACTATAGCGCGCGTTTTCCCGGATTGCTAGTAGTGAAAACGATTAAGCGGCAAAAGGCCAAGAAAACCCTTGCGAACTTGCTTGGGATGTGATAACATTCCACTGTTGGCGACAACGAAAAGCTAAAGGAGGAATGTATGCAAGAAACCATGACGATTTGCCAGTCCTGTTCAATGCCGATGACAAAGCCCGAGGACTTCGGCAAGGAAGCCGACGGAAGCGCGAGCAAGGATTACTGCTGCCACTGCTATCCCAAGGGCGCGTTCAACAGCCCGAATGAGACCATGGAAGAGATGATCGAAACCTGCATCCCGTTCTGCCGTGAATACTATGAAAGCGACGAGGCCGCGCGAGCCGACATGACGGCGCGCTTTCCCAAGCTGAAAAGGTGGGCGAAAGCCTAGGACGAATCGGCCGGCGCGCTCGCGTTCATGCCAGAGCGCCGGCCAGTTCGTCCAGCAAAGTGAAGGTGTCGGCATCCGTGTTGCCAAGCGCGGACGCGACAATCCCCGTCCTTGGAAAAAAAGCGGTAAAGAAATCCACCCCGAAATCCCCGCCCAGGGCAAAGTAAAAAAGCGTGTCCCCGCTTTCGTAACGATAAACCCCAAGTCCGTAGCTTTCGCTTTCGTCGTCTTCGTCGCGCGCGACATGCGCCTGCAAAAAAGACCGCGTCATTTCCGCGCTGAGGATTTTATTGTCCGCGAAGGGTTTAATACCCCGCCCTTTAGGGCGTTAAAAAGGTATTAAACCCTGAGACGGATACCTTACCAAAACAACATACCCCGCCATTCATGGCGGGGTTGTTGATTTGTCAAAAATAGCCCTCCAGATTTTGTCCAGGTCGGACGCGCAGGTATAAATGTTCGAGCGCCATTCGCCCGTTTCCTCGTCCAGCATGTATCCCTGCGCCGCATTCGCCGGCAGAGAATCCGTGCGGCAAAAACCCGTGCGCTGCAGCGCACATGGCTCGATGATTTTCTCTTGGACGAAGCGCCGGTACGCGCGGCCGCTGGCCGCCTCGAGCGCCAGGCCCAAAAGGACATAGCCGGAATTCGAGTAGCAGTACCGCGCGCCGGGTTCAAACTTGGGCGGCAAGGGCGCGATCAGCTGCAAATAGTATTCAAGCCTTCCCATAAATGGCAGGGGTGCCTGTCGTACAGAGCCTTGAGCCGCTCGACGCTGTCGTCGGCCTCCTCGTCAATATAATCGCAACGCCTGAGGTGTGGGTAAGAAGCGAAAATGGTAACCTTTTTGTCAATTTGCCCCAGGTTAAGGCCAGGCAGCAAGTCGCAAAGCCTGTCATCGAGGGACATTTTTTTATCGTCTATCAGTTTGCAGACAGCCAGGGCCGTAAAAAGCTTTATCCCTGAGGCAATGCCAAAAGCCGTGTCGTGATTGTTCGCAAGCCCTTCGGCTCTGTTTCTGTGTCCGCATCATGACTGCCGGAAAAAAACGCCTTCCGGCCCGGACAGGGCAAAAACGCCGGAAAAGGCGTTGTCTTTGTTCCACGCGCTAAAAATGTCCTGCAAGTTTTGTGTCATTGCCAATCCTTCTTTTCCATTATTCGAATTAGCGTAGCCTGATCACAGCTCTGCGTCAAGCCGGCGGATTATTTCGGCGAAACGGCGCGGCGCCGGCGCCTTGAACTCGCTCGGCTCGCCCGGCTCGCTCGGCAGCGCAATCGCGAGGCTGCGCGCGTGGAGCATAAGCGTGGCATCGGGAAAAAGCGTGTCTTTCCGGCCGTAGATTGGATCGCCTAGAATCGGGCAGCCTATATGGCGCAGATGCACGCGCAATTGGTGCGTCCGCCCGGTTTTTGGACGCAGAAGAAGCAGGGAATGCGAGCGCCATGTTTTAAGAACGGAGTAGGAAGTGATCGCGGCCTTTCCGCGCGCGGCCACGGCAAAGCGCTTGCGGTCGCGCGGATCGCGGGCGATGCATGTTTCTATTCGCGCTTTGGCCTGGGGCGGAATTCCTTTTACGATCGCGATATATTTCTTTTTGGCGCTTCTTGATTTAAACTGCGCGGAAAGAAAGGCATGGGCCTCTTCGTCGTAGGCTGCGATCATCACGCCGGAAGTGTCCTTGTCAAGACGGTGAACGATTCCCGGCCTAATTCCAAGGGCGCCGGGGGGAGCGCAATCGCGCTTAAGCATTCGATAAAGAAGCGCGTTCGCAAGAGTGCCGCTTCTATTGCCGGCGCCGGGATGGACGACCATTCCTTGCCTTTTGTTTATGACGATCGTCCGCGCGTCCTCGTTCAAAATTTTCAAAGAAATATTTTCAGGAATTAAATTTTCGATGCAGGCTTCGTTCCATGATATTTCCAAAAAGTCGCCGTTTTTTACGGGCTGGGAAATTTTAGCAGCCTTTCCGTTTACTTTTGCCACAAGCG
>WRAL01000059.1 GCA_009780285.1 Treponema sp. | reverse complement strand
TCTTCTTCCGGATCGAGGAATTTTTAACCACGGAGTTACACGGAGTTGGGAGAGGAAAAACCGCCCGGCTTCCTCCCCGCGTACTCCGTGGTTGACTCTTCTTCCAAAACGAGTTCCGCGCGGTTTCCCTTCGCCCCTGGCCGAATCTTCTTCCAAGTCGCGAGGCCCCGCTCGACGAGGCGAAATTCCATAAGGAAAACTATTTTTTGCCGCTTTTGCCCTTGATATTTTCGTTCAGAAACACGAAAATGATCGTATATAATCGCGTTCCTCTTACGGCTTTCCCCCCGCTATCCGCGTCGAGCCTTGCCGCCGAGGCGCAATTGCCAAAATCGTCGTTTCATGCTGGAGAGCCGTCCGTATGGGCGGACAGCGAAAAAAAAGGAGCGATCCAAAAATGCGTAAAAACAAGTTCAAATTTTTCGGGCTGATCGCGGTCGCCGCGATCGTCTCGGGCGCGCTCGCGTCCTGCGACACCGAGGACAAGACCGGCCCCAGGCCGACCGAGTACAACGTGTCTTTCGAGACCTACGGCGGCAGCGAAGTCGCGCCGCAGAAGGTACCGGCCGGCGAAAGGCTTAAGGCTTTCGAGAAGCCCACGTATGAGGGCTACAAGCTGAAGGACTGGTACAGGAGCGCCGATCTTGACGGAATCGACGAAAGCGGCGCGTTCAAGCCCGAGACCGACTCGGTGAGCGGGGACATGACCCTGCACGCCAAGTGGGTGAGCGACGAGGACGCCTCCAACCCCGCCGCGGAGCACTTGGTGATCTTTCAGCTCAACGGGGGGAGCATGGACGCCGGTACTTTCCGCTCCGTGGCGCACGGCACTCCCATAGGGGGCCTTCCCACCCCGATCCTGACCAACTTTACCTTCGATGGGTGGTACACCGGAAATCCAACCGCCGGCGACTTCAAGGGCGATCTGATTACCGCCGCTCATCCCGTGACCGGCCCCTTGACCCTATACGCCTGGTGGGCCAACTCGGGCAGCGCCCCTCCCGGCCCCGGAGGCGAGGATAACGTGTGGAGGGTAACCTTTAACGCGTCCCCCGGCGCGATAAACGGGCAGGCCTCCATTGTCTCGCAGGTGGAAAAAGGAAAGACAATCGCCTTCTTCCCGGACGCGCGGCTGGAAGGCTATACCCTGGGCGCGGCGTGGTACACGCAGGCCGGAAGCGGCGGCGATCCCTATACGACGAGCGATCCCATAAACGGCGACATAACCTTGCACGCGCGCTGGACGGCGATCCCCGGCGGCGGCCTGGGCGGCTCAGGCCCCTGGACCGTTTTCTTCATCCTTCAAGCGCCCGGGACTGCGCCATCCATGCAGACGATAGACAACAACGGGTACGCGACTCGGCCGGAGAGTCCAACGTGGCCCGGCAATGATTTCATCGGCTGGTACCTAGCTGACGCCTCCGAGCCCTTTAACTTCGAAGCCACCACCATAACAGGGAACACCTTTATCTACGCGCAGTGGGAACCGGAAGCGCAGCTCGAGCAGCGAACCGTTACCTTCCATCTGAACAGCGACTACGCCAGCTTCTGGGGGACAAGCGACAAAACCGTAGAAAGGAACCTCACTGAGGGGACATCCTTGAGCGGCGCCCTTATGCCGGCCGTTACTGATCCGCCTTCGCACGCCTTCCTGGAATGGAACACGCAGGCTGACGGCCTCGGAACGGTTTTCACCAACGGCACGATCGTAGACGTGGATATTCAGGTTTACGGGAAATGGCAGCCCAAGCCGCAGACGGTAACCTTCAACCTTATGCAAGGCTCCGGCGAAGCGCCGACGCAGAACCCGCTCTGGGGCACACAAGCCACCCGGCCAGCGGAGGATCCGACCAGGGACGACCATGACTTCGACGACTGGTACGCTGACCCATCGAGCGGCGATGTTTTTGACTTTGGCAGCCTCATAACAGAACCCACCACAATCTGGGCAAGGTGGACGCCGGTAATACAGCAGCAGCTCTGGACCGTAAACTACGTCCTTAACAACCCGTCCGGGACTCCCCCGCTCTCCGAGCAGGTAGCCAACGACGAGTACGCGACGAGGCCGGAGGATCCGACCTGGGATACCTACACCTTCGCGGGCTGGTTCTGGCCGTCGGACGCCCCCGAGCCCTTTGACTTCGAAGGCACCCCCATAAGGGGGAACATCACGCTCTTGGCGAAGTGGCACCCAAGGCGCAGCGTAACCTTTGACCCTAACGGCGGCGCCATCAGCGGCCAGCCCCCCGGCAGCTTTATTCGACTGGTGCCCCACGGGACGGCCATAGGCGAATTCCCCGGAGTGACGCGGAGCGGGCACACGCAGAACACAGTCGGATGGCTGCGCGACGGCCAGCCCGTCGGCCCGGACTACCTCGTAAATACGGACATCACCATCACGGCGCAGTGGACGCAAAACTGGAAGCTTACCCTTGACCTGACCGGCGGCGGCACGGTGGCCGGCGGCACGGCAAGGGAATTGTACCCCTTCACCGACGCCGCCCGCGGTTTCATGCAGGGGAGAATTATCGGCGCATTGAGCGGCGCGGCGGGGAGGCCCGGGTTCACGTTCCATGAGTGGCGGTACGGACACTCCCCCTTTAACCCCAATACTTCCTACCCCAACAACGCCACATTAGAGGCATTCTGGAGGCCAGCGAGCGACGGCCGGGTATGGGAGCAGCGGGGCGACGAGGGCAACCCGTTCAACGCCGTCGCCTTTGGCGGCGGGCTATGGGTGGCCGTGGGGGACGGAAACAGGATCATGTGGTCCGACAACGACGGCGCGAACTGGCACAACGCGAATCTCAGCGGCCTGAACCTGGGCAATATATATGCCGTGGCCTTCGGGGGGATCAGTGGCAGAAACGGTTTCGTCGCCGGGGGCAGCGCCGGCACCTTCGCGCGCTCCAACGATGGCAAGGTGTGGACAGCACTCCCTAATGGCAATAGTTTTAGCACCGAGATCAGAGGCATCGCCTGGGCGCCGGGCGGCGGAGATGCGGCACCTGGCGGCTGGATAGCCGTGGGGAACAACGGCAGGATCATGCGCGCCGACACCGCTTTCGGCACCACCTCGGGCTTTACGCATATACCGACATCCGGCCTTAGCGTCACCCTTAACGCCGTGGCGGTCAACGGAAGCACCCTGGTCGCCGTGGGGAACGGCGGCAGAATGACGATATCCACGACCGGCGGCTTGAACTGGACGGCGATTCCCAACACGGGAAACGCAAGTAACCAGAGCCAATTCGGCGACTCGGACATCATGGGCGTCGCCTATGGCGGCGGGCAATGGGTGGCCGTGGGCGACGGCGGCAAGATCGCGCGCTCCAACAACGGCAGCAGCGGCAGCTGGAGCCTTGCCACTACATCGAACAGCGGGTTCGGCACCAGCCGGATCCGGAGCGTGGCCACTACCGGCGCCGGCGGCAACAACAACTGGGTAGCCGTGGGGGTCGGCGGCAGGATCGCGGTCGGCTCCGCCGGCAACAACTGGCAGGCGGTGCCCGTAGGCGCCGGCGATTCCTACAGCGGCAACTGGTACTGGAGGAACGCGCAAACCGGCTTCGCCAGCGGCCAGACGGTGCGGGGCGTGGCCTTCGGCAACGGCATCTACATGGCCGTGGGCGACGGCGGCCGCAGGGTAAAAAGCATGAAGCTCAGCGACGTTCTCCGCTACTAAGTCCTAAGCCCGCCTCGGAGTTTCCAAGGCGGGCCAAGGCAAAAAACCAAAACCGCCCGGCGCCCGCCGGGCGGTTTTTTTTGCGCCCTTCTCGGCATTCGATTTTGGAAGAAGAGCCAACCACGAAGTCGAGCGAGGAGGAAGCCAGGCGGTTTTTCCTCCCTACTCCGTGTAACTCCGTGTCCTCCGTGGTTAAAAATTCTTCGATCCGGAAGAAGAGTCAACCACGGAGTTTCACGGAGTGAAGAGGAGCCGCGGCCCCTAGCGCTTGCGTTTCCAGCGTATGTACACCTGCCGGCCGGTTCCGCCGGCCTGCGGGCGCTCCTCGGTCTCAAACTGGGGAATCGCGCGGAACATGTCGCCGAGCTTTTTAAAGCCGTAGTTGCGCGGGTCGAAATCCGCCGAGCGATGGTTGACCTTGTTCCCCACCGCGCCAAGATAGGCCCAGCCGGATTCCTCGGCGATGTCGTCCACGGTCTCGCGAAGGAGCTTTAGCAGCTTGCGGTCCACCTTGAATTCCCGCTTCGCGCGGGCCGGAGCCCGAGGATCGTCGTCGTCGGCCTCCTCGTGAATGTCCTTGAGAATTTCCGTGTAAATGAATTTGTCGCAGACCGAGACGAAGGCGCGCGGCGTTTTTTTCTCGCCGAAGCCGTAGACGGCGCGGCCGCTTTCCCGCAGGCGCGCGGCCAGGCGCGTGAAGTCCGAGTCGCTGGAAACGATGCAAAATCCGTCGAGCTTTTCGGAATACAGAAGATCCATCGCGTCGATGATCATCGCCGAGTCGGTGGCGTTCTTCCCGGTGGTGTAGGAAAACTGCTGGATGGGCTGAATCGCCCACTCGAGCAGCCTGTCCTTCCAGGAGCGCAGGCTCGTGTTGGTCCAGTCGCCGTAAATGCGCTTGACGCTGGCGATGCCGTACTTGGCGACCTCGTCCAAAAGCCCTTCGATGATGGCCGGCTGGGTGTTGTCGGCGTCGATAAGAACCGCGAGCTTGAACTGCCTAAGCTCGGAGCTGCTGGTTTCCGACATCTGGAAACCGGAAAACGGCAAAAGCGGCATAATGCCTCCTAATTTGAGTTTTATTCGTTGGCGGTCTCGAAAATCGACCGCTTGATTCTTCGCAAAAGCCCGATCTTTCCCATCGGGACGCGCGTCGGCTCGGCCTCGCCCTCCACGTCGAAGACCAGCGCCGAGTCCCCGCCCGACTTCTCTATCGCCCGGGGAACCCCCACGGCGCGCTCCTCCCTGTCCTTCACCGTCCAGACCACCTCGACAAGGGACTTCATCGAGATGGACTGGCGCGCGATAAGGGTTTTGCCGGCGTAGTCCATGCCGCGCGCCTCGGTTTTTTCGTAGCGAAGGGCGGCGCCCTCAAGCTGCGATTCCAGGAGGATAAGGCGGCGGTCGATGCGCTCGGAAAGCTCGTCGCGCTGTTCCTTGTCAAGGCTCATGCGGCCCAGCGCGGCCTTGAGCCCCTCGACGAGCTCACGCGCGTCCCGGCCCTCGTCCTCCGGCGCAGGCTTTCCCTTCGAACGAGGGATGACGAAGTCCGCCGGACGCGGGCGTGGGTAAAGGCCGGAATCGCCTAACGTCGTCGCCGAAGGCGACGGCGCCGAAGGCGACGCCATAGCCGACGACGAGTCGCCCGCCCTTACGGCGCGCGCGATAATGCCGACGCCGGCCTTGCGCAGCGCGGCCTCGGCCCGTTCCTCGAAGCGCTCGTCCAGCATGTACACGCCGGGCGCCACGGTCTCCAGCAGCATCGCCGAAAGCGGCTTCGTCTCGGCCAGGTACCTGCGATCCGGCGCCAGGGTCAGCACGAGGCCGCGCCGCAGCGCCACCTCGCCGTGGCTTTTTTCCCAGTCGCGCAGCGCGAAGGCCAGCGTCTCGTCGACAAGGCCGCCGGAAAGGCCCTGCAGGAGGTCGATTATGTCCCGGGCCTTAAGGCCCTGGGTGTAGGCCGCCGCCGCCGAATCCCGGCTTATCTCGAAGCGGAAGTTAAGCCCGGCCTCGGCGACCTGCGCAAAGACGGCGATCCCGGCCGCGTCGCCGAACTCGGCCTCGGGATAGGCCACCACGCCAAAGGGCGCGTCCATGGCGATAACGGCCTTCCCCGCCGCCGAAGACGCGTCATCGAAAGCCCGCCGGCGCCACAGCCCCTCGATTCCGGGCGAGCCCGACGATCCGGCCGGAACGATAAGGCCGGAATCGATCATCGCGCGCAGCATTCCGGCCCGCTTGAATTCCCCGCCCGTCCCGGCTATGGCGAAGGCCAGCTTTTGCAGGGTGGCGAAGGGATAGAGCCGGCCCTCCTCGACGAGGGCGCAAAGGCCGTGGGCGAAGGAGGCGCAGGCGCGAATCTTGGAGCGCAGAAGCCAGGGAGATGGATCCTCCGCCTGCGCCTGAGGCGACGCGGCCAGATCCCGATGGCACAGAAGCCCGGCGGCGAAGTACTGCGCCCTTTCCCGCGCGCCGAGCCTTGCGAAGGCCGCCACGCGCCGCGCGTCCTTCACCAGCGCGTCCCCCTCGCCCGGAACGAGAAGGCCCAGGGCGCGCGCCGCGCCGAAAAGCTCGCCCGGATCCCGGCCGGGAAAAATCGCCTTGGCCGCGCGCATCGTCCTTTGCCTCACGCCGTCGCCGCCCAGCCTGAAAAAAGGGCCGCAGTGCGAGGCGAAGGAAATAAGCGCCGCGAGGAGCCTGTCGTCGTAAAAGAGCGGGCCCTGCGCGCAGGGCGCGTCCCCGTCCGGCGCCGCGAAGGAGGGAAAAAGGCGCGAGGCGTCATCGGCGAAGGCTTCGATGGCCGGCCGCAAAAGCGGGTTCAGCGCAAGGCGGCTTCCCTCGCCGGCGGAGATAAAGCGGTAGACGATGAAGCGCTCCTCGAGGTTGACCAAAAGATCGCCCAGCTCGGCGGCGCCGAATTCTCCGGAAAAAAAGGCGGCAAGCTCCGCCTCGCGCGGCTCGCCGAGAAAGGCTATGGCCGCGATGGCGCTCGCGTCCCTGTCGTCGACAAAGCCGGCGGTGTTGCGCTGGGCCTGCGGGCTCGAGAAAAATTTCTCGAGGTCGCCCATCAGCGCCTGCTTGCTGAAGGGGGTTTTCACCTTGCCCAGGGCCGAGCGCGCGAGATCGAAAAAGGACGCGTTCGGCAGGGCCGTCATCGCCGCCCGCCAGAATTCGACGGGGCGAAAAATTTCGGGCTTAGCGGCCATGTCCCACCGACTCCGAAGGAGGCGCCGACTCCGAAGGAGGCGACGACTCATCCCGAAGCTCCCAGCGCCGTATCGAATACTTGTAGCCCTGCTCGGCCAAAAACTTCTGCCTTCTCGCCGCGCAGTCCTCCTCGACCGTATGGCGCGACACCAGGGTAAAGAAGCGCGCGATAGCCGAGCGCCCCTCGCCTTTCGGCCTGAGGATGCGCCCCAGGCGCTGCGCCTCCTCCTGCCTCGATCCGAAGGCGCCGGAAACCTGGACGGCCATGGACGCGCTGGGAAGGTCGATAGCGAAATTCGCCACCTTGGAAACGACGATCACCCGCTCCGTCCCGCGCCTGAAGCCCTCGTAAATGCGCTCCCTTTCGCCGTTGGGCGTCTTGCCGGTAACCAGGGGCGCGCCGAGCAGGCGCGAGAGCGCCTCAAGCTGCGTGATGTACTGGCCTATCACCAGGATGCGCTCCTGGGGAAAATCCTCGGCCAGGCGCGCCACGGCTTCCAGCTTCAGCGGGTTTTCCCCGGAGATGCGGTGCTTCTCGCGCGGGGCCGCCGTCGCGTAGGGAATCTTCAGGTCCTGGGGCAGGTCCAGCCGGATTTCCTCGCAGACGGCCTGGGCGATCCAGCCCTTGCCCTCAAGCTCCTTCCAGGGCACGTCGTAGCGCTTGGGCCCGACAAGGCTGAAAACCGCGTCCTGCGCGCCGTCCTCGCGCACCAGGGTCGCGGTAAGCCCGAGGCGCCGCACGGCCTGAAGCTCGGCCGTCACGCGGAAGACCGGCGCCGGCAAAAGGTGAACCTCGTCGTAGACGATCAGCCCCCAGCGCCGC
>WRAL01000058.1 GCA_009780285.1 Treponema sp. | reverse complement strand
GCACGACGGCCATATCGTTGACGTTATCAACGCGAATGAAAGCGACGGCGCGCGGTTGCCGGGCTACGACTATGTCGCGATCGTGACGGAAACCCTTTCGTTCTTTTCGGCGCGACTGCCCGATGCCGTAAAAAAAATCCTTGATTCCGCGCGAGCGCTTGGCGGCAAAAAAGGCGCGGCCTTTGTTAGAAAGGGCGGCTTTCGCTTTAACCGAGCGCTGGCCGTGCTGATGAATGCAATGGAAAAAGAAGGAATGGTCGTAAACTGGAGCGACATACTGCTAAGCGTCGCTCATGCCGAGGCTATGGGCAAGCGAATAGGAGCCTGAAAACGGCGCGCTCAAAACGCAACGCGCCGACTTTCAGGCTGCCACGCTCGTCTGATTACCAAGACACTCCAAACACAATGCCAACGCGAGTGCCGGTCATGCCCATTTGCCAGGACGAGGGCAACTCGAGGTATGCCCTTGGCGCGTTGGACAAAACAGTAAAGCCAAGATCCGTCATCGCTTCCACGGAAAGGCCCACTCTGGAAAAGCTACGGAAAATCCATTTGTAGCCTAAGCCCGGGAAAACGCTAAGGGTGTGAACCCATTCCTCTCCCAGATCCACATGCGCTCCCTCCATGATAGGGATGGCTTCGGGGGAAGCCAGTTGGAAACTAAATCCGGCGGAGAAGAACCATCCTTCCACGAACCTTTGTTGTGGGTACCAGCGCCCTTCCAAGCTTATGTTCACGATGGAAGCCTGGGCTTCATCATCTTCCAGATTGAGCAACTTAGCCTGATCGAGATCGAGGCTTGCGTAGCTTACGGCAAACCTCGCCGAGAACGAATCGAGGAAAGCGTACTCGAGCCCGAATCCAATGCCTAGTCCGGAATGGTGCGAATCAAGGGGCGTAATGATAAGAGGAAATGGGTTCATGGTTACCGCCATTTGTCTCCTGCCGTCGAAAGGATTCTCTTCCTGTCCAAAGGCCGGCAATGCAAGCACGGCCATCGCTATTGCGAGTGCTATCTTCTTCATACTGTAAGTATAGTACAGGGCAAATGGAGGCGCAAGAGTTTTTCGGCAGGGAATGAAAAAAAATCTCGTCGCCGGGCTCGCTCCCCCTCCACTTATGCCCCCAATTTGCGCTATACTGGGCGCATGAGAATAATTGGAACCAGGACGATGGGCCTGCGCACGCCTATTATCCGCGAATCGGACGATCTTGTGGCGGTTGTCTGCCAATCGGTACGGGACGCGGTGGAAAATGAGGGCGCGCGCATCAACGACGGCGACATTATCGGCATTACCGAGGCGGTTGTGGCGCGATCGCAGGGCAATTACGCCTCGGTCGATCATATCGCCGCGGACGTGAGGGCGAAGTTCGGCGGCGGGCACGTCGGCGTCGTTTTTCCCATTTTAAGCCGGAACCGCTTCGCCATGCTGCTCAAGGGCATCGCGCGCGGGGTCGAAAAAGTGACCGTGCAGCTGAGCTATCCCGCCGACGAGGTGGGCAACCAGCTGGTAACCTGGGAGGACCTGGACGACAAGGGGCTGAACCCCTATTCGGACTGCCTGAACGAGGCCGATTTCCGCCGGCTTTTCGGCGCCGAGGTCAAGCATCGCTTTACCGGCGTCGATTATGTTTCCTATTATAAGTCGCTTGGGGACAATATCGAGATCATCCTTTGCTCCGATCCCAAGCGAATCGTCGAGTGGACCGACAAGGCAATCGCCGCCGACATTCACACGCGCTCCAGAACGAAGCGCGCGCTGCTGGCCGCCGGCGCTTCCAAGGTTATCGGCATGGACGAGATTCTCAACGCTCCGGTGGAGGGCAGCGGCTTTAACGAGCTTTACGGCCTTCTTGGCTCCAACAAGGCTTCCGAGGAGCGGGTAAAGCTCTTTCCCCGGAATTGCGACGATTTCGTGCTGAAGATGCAGAAGGCGCTGCGCGAGCTTACCGGCAAAAACGTCGAGGCGCTGATCTACGGCGACGGCGGCTTTAAGGACCCGGTTGGCGGGATTTGGGAGCTCGCCGATCCGGTGATCTCCCCGGCCTTTACTTCCGGCCTAAAAGGAACGCCCAACGAGCTAAAGCTGAAGTACCTGGCCGACAACGATTTCGCCGATCTTTCCAAGGACGAGGCGCGCGAGGCCATAGAGAAGGCGATCCGCGCAAAGGCCGGGCGCGATCAGATGGGAAAAATGGAATCCGAGGGCACAACGCCAAGGCAGCTTACCGATCTGCTCGGGAGCCTGTGCGATTTGGTCAGCGGCTCGGGCGACAAAGGAACGCCGGTCGTTTTGATCCAAGGATATTTTGACAATTACGCGATAAAATAATTGTAATCCGTCGCCCGCCGACCTTCCCGCTTGTTCGGGGGGGCGGCGGGTTTGCTTGCCCGGAGTTCAGTCCGCGTCGAAGCCGGTAGTTGTAGGCATGCCTTGCCACTCTTTTCCATCGGAACGATAAAACCGCCTCATAGCGGAACCGTCCGCGAGCGCGATGTCGATGATAAAAACTTGGCCGGGTTCTATGGCCATCGGATAGTTGTTGCAGGGAAGCACGTCTTCGTTTGTCGGCTTGCCGCTGAAATCGTCGTAGGCGTTTTCCAGGCGCCAACAACTCATCGACACGATGTTTCTGGATACCCTCGAATCCGTGCCGAAAAATGATCTCTCGTAGGTTTTGCCGTTCAGGAAAATCGTTTCCGTTTTTATCGGGTCAACTATCAAAGCCAAGGCGGACAAATCCGTAACCTGTAAGGAAGCGCCGTAACGCTCCCTCAAACGCTCCGCCATTGTGGGAGCCTCGGAAAGCACCGGTTTTTTCATGCGACCAAAGGCGGTATGCGCCGAGCCGAATATTCCCATAACGTTCCGGTCGGCCAGCCGGTCGAATTCGCGGATAAAGTTTTCCGTTAATTTGGTTTCACGATATTCCCAGTCTGGCTCCGCCGACGGATCGGCCTCCCTTTTTTGGTTGAAAACCTTTCCTTGCTCGATGGCTTCCAGCGCCAGCGAATGCCGCTCGGAATCCTGCGCCTCGTTGTCCCGAAGATACCGCAAAAAGCGCTCGCCCGTGGACTGCGCCTGGTGCCCGATGTCCACGCCATGAAAAACCGTTTCGGGAAAAGCCTTTTTTAGCGCCTTGTAAAACGCCAGCGTCTGGGGAACATGCCCGGGAGTGCCGGCCCAATCGGCGAACAGCTCGCTCACTATGGCGTCATTGTCCGACTTCATCCATAGGTTCAAAAATTCGGCCGAAAAATATCCCAGCTCGATAAACAGGTGGCGCATATTTTTGCCGTGATAATATTCGCCCCAAATTTCAAGCTGCCTGTCCAATATCCTTTCAACGCCATGCGTTTCCCCGTACAGAAAAATCAGGCCCGTTGATTTTTTCCCTTTTCCGATCATAGCAGATCCTCCTCTCTCTTCGTTGGCCGATGTGCTGGCCTGGCAGTATTACATGCCGTCCATATTATATGACATGTCATATTAGATTATGGTGCAGATTACTATGTTTGTCAAGTGCAAATGGCCAATGCGCGGGCCGGCAAGCGCATTTTCCCTAGAGTTTTGGCGCAGCGTGGGGGCAAAATGCCGTTTACGGCCATCGCGAGCTTTGGAACGCCGATGCCGAGGCGCTTCTGCTTGGCCGTTTGGGCGGGAAATAGCGCCAGGGACGGGGGAAAGGGCGCGAGGCAAGCCGTCGCCTGTCGTTTTCCCCCGACCTGATCGGGGGCCGCAGCATGGCGTGTCGTTCAAACCGGCGCTCCAATAGCATCATTTTAGCGGTTCCCTAACCCAAGCTATCGCAGGCAGGTTGGATAGGGGGCGACGCCGGAATTGATCGGGGGAGGGAGCGCCGTTCCCCCGATTCCTCCCCCCTAACCGTACTCTCGTCCTGCTTCTTTTGATTCTCGCCAATCGCGATCCGAACGATTTCCGCGATGGCCTTCCGTCTTTCGTCGTCCAGAAACTTGATGCGAAGACAGCATCGCCCGACCGCCGATTTGCCAAAAAGCTCGGCGTAGCGTTTCAGGGGAGGCTCGCCGTCAACCCACACCATAAGATACAAATGGACGGCGTTCTTTTGAAGCTTCAGCGCAATCCTCGGGTATGGGCCGTCGTAGGTCGAGCACCGGTAATGGAAGTTTAGCCAGCCAAGACCCTCAAACGCGCCGTTAGTAAAGTCGTGGCCGGTTTCGCCGCTTTCCCTTTCGATAATCCTGGCGATTTCATCCTGCAGGTTACGCAAATCTTCCATAATGAGCCCTTCGGTCGAGAAGCCCCGCATCGGCTCCGATCGTCCTTTTTCCATCCGTCTCTTCTTGTTCGGGAACCAATGGGGGTTCCGAACAAGTCCATTATCTCAATGCCTTTCGTAAAACTATTTTGCCTTCTTGCTCAGCATATATCGTAAATCCGCATTTTTCATACATCGCCAGCGGTCCCCTAAAACCATCATCCGCTAGTTCCTTCTGCGTTTGTGCCTCTATAAAATCGAAACCGTCATTAAAGGCATCTTTGCAAATGTATTCCAATAGGTTAGTTGCTATGCCCATCCTTTGTGCCTTTGGAGCGATCGCAAAACAAAAAACGAACTTGACCTTCTCTTCCGCACGGCATTCTTCCACAGGAATACCCACGGGACGCATATAGCTTATGATTTCTTGGCAATCAGATTTTGCATTGGCGTTGCACCAGCCCACAATCTCGTTGTTATAATATGCGAAGTAGCCTTGTATATCGCTATCTCGAACACGTTGAATGCCATGTAATCTTCTTTCGTCGGGAGATGAATACCAATGCTTGCCTCCATTGCGGTAAACATTGTCGCTGCAAAAAGTAACACAAAAACACTTAGCGCCGTTATTAGTGTTATTGTGCGCAGTAACGTCAAAAAAATGCGCATACTCTTCTGCAAGCTCGGGGGTTAATCTTTGGATTTCAATGTTCATCAAAAAACACTTCCTTATCTGAGTCTTGAGGGCACATGTGTCTACAGACAGCAGCCGCTACTTTTGCCTCATACTAAACCATACCACGCCCGTAGCCATACATCAAGCGGCTTCCGAAACAATCCCGAAACCGGCATGTCGCAGCCTTCTTCATCCACGCGCATCACCCCAACCGCATCGTCCTCGTCGCCACGCGCTCGCAGAATTCCCGGTCGTGCTCGACAAAAATCATCGAAGGCCCATATTCCAGGATTAAATCCTCTATCTGCATTCGCGAGATCACGTCCACGTAGTTAAGCGGCTCGTCCCAAACATAAAGCCCGGCGCGCTGCCCCCTTGCCTTCATCCCCCATGTCCTCCCGATTAGAAAAAAAATTGGAGTTCAAGGTTGAAATTCCTTATATAATTTTATCGCTCTTTTCAGTTGCGATCTTACGGTTATTGTCAGCGCCTTAAACGCGGGTTTCCCCATGAAGTGAAACAACAAAGTTTCAATCTCAAGAGGCACATCGAAATCCATAATATTTTTTGCGCGTCTGATACGCGAAATAACGTCATCTGCGGAATTTTTTGACAAATGCTTTTCATCGCGTAGCCATTCTCTGAAATCCGCATATTCAGAGTTCATTTTTGCCCTCTTCTGCGTTGCAATATTCAATAATTGCATGAGCGACAAATTTTGCCAAATTTACGGGAACGGCATTGCCAACCATTTGCTCAATATCTGTTTTTGATCCCTCCCAAATAAAATTATCCGGGAAAGTTTGAATTTGCGAACGTTCCAACGTGGTCAAAGGACGCACCTGGCAAGCATCCGTCGTTGCGTCTCCAGAATGTCCCGGATAGCCTTTGGGGATAGGGCGGTTCATCCCTCGAATCGTTGGGCTTGCCTCATCGATGGAATAAATGGCCCGTCGGGAATAATTGCGGGGATGGCGATAATAATAGTCAGTATCTATTCTGTCGCCAAAATAATCCCTGACAGTCATCTGTTTTGGTGAAATATTTTTCTCAATGTAAGACTCTAAAGCATTATCAGGCTTATCCAGAACGCCAATGCAAAAAAACCGTTTGCGAATCTGAGGACAGCCGCAGTAACTGGCATCTAAAATATTTTCAGTCAAACCGTATCCGCCTGATTTTAAGATTTGTTTGGCTGCCTCCCACGCGTGGCTCTTTATTATGCGGCCCACGTTTTCCATCACAAATATTTTTGGGCTCAGAGCAACCACGATTTCCGCAAAACATTTGGTAAGCTCTGCTCGGTCTTTTTCCTTGCGCTTGCCGGCATGTGAAAAATCTTGGCAAGGAGGACCGCCGATTATCACGTTGGCAGGATAATCTTTAAGTTTCTCCACGGCCGCGCCAACATTCGAAAGATCCAATTTTAGCGCGTTATGAGAAAAATTCGCGTTGTAAATGCTCAGGGCTTTTTCCCAATTATCAAAACTCGCCAAAACCGGTATTCCGGCGCGCTCAAAGCCCAGGGACAGCCCGCCGACTCCGCAAAACAGGTCTATTGCTCTCAATGGCGTTTTCTTGGTATACATAGCTAGGAATATACACAATTGTCAGAAAGGCGTCAAGTAGTTGACGCCCCCAAAAGGGGGATATAATGGAACCAGCGCTCTACGGCATAGAACATTCAAACAGGGCAAAGAAGGACTTCTGGGGAAAGAGCCAATTCAACAGCGCTTTTCCCGTTGCCCTTGCCTGTTACATGCGAGACAAAGGCATAAAACCCGTCTACATATCTCTTTCAGATGATTTTGAGATCGTCAACACGGAAATTTCCTTCGACGATGTTTTCGGGACAAAGCTCCCGAACAAGGACTTGATTTTTTGCTTTGAATCCAAGTTTGATCCGTATCAGGCGTTTTCGCGCGAAGACATCGGCGGAATAGATTTGGTTGTGAAAGATTTGGATAATAATTGTATTACTCCTCTTGAAATAAAACTGACGGTATTGCCGGATGACGGCACGTCAAAATTACAGGAGGCAGAATGGGGAAGCGAACTGGTCATAAGGCCAGCCACTACGAAATACGCGGCGCTTGGCATGGTTCAATCCATACAGAATAGGCTTGATGAAGTACGAGAGATTTTTGAGCCCGTATGCGCCAATATTCAACACTGGTCAAATAAGCGCGAAATAGCTGATAAAACGCCAGCCTTGATAAACGCATTAAATGTTTTCGAGCGAAAATTTATTGACATCCAAAAACCACTTTTGATGCAACCTATTTGGAAAACAAAGGGCAAAAGTCCATTGCTGGACGATAACGCTTTCGATATCTTTGTGTGGAGTGATTTTGCCTTGAGCCGCCTTTTCATAGAGTCCGCGAAAGGAGATCCAGCGAATATCTCCCGTTCCACAAGAAGCGCCGCAAGGCTCGCGCGTATTTTGTTTGAGATAAGCGTTCAACATAAAACGAACATTTATCAGATTTACACCGAAATGGCTTTCGAGCATCAAACAGACAAGGAATTTGCGATGAGCGGAAGAATAACTCGAAATTACATGAAGTCTCCTCGTAGATTAGAACCGGCGCTGAAAAAAGATATTCTGTCGGAGATCATTCTTGGAGGCGGTGAAAAACATTTAAGCCCAGAAAGGCGATTTGACCAGACGATATTTTTTGCCCTTGGAGATAAGCCCGGTGTGAAGCATTAGCTTCCATATGAATATTCGCTCATGCGCGCATCACCCCAGCCGCATCGTCCTCGTCGCCACGCGCTCGCAGAATTCCCGGTCGTGCTCGACAAAAATCATCGAAGGCCCATATTCCAGGATTAAATCCTCTATCTGCATCCGCGAGAT
>WRAL01000057.1 GCA_009780285.1 Treponema sp. | reverse complement strand
CCTGTTGCTCTTAAACTCCGGAAACCTCAATCTCGGCACTAATTTTTTCTTACTCATACGCGCTCAAGCCCATAATCTCCCGTCCGCCTGCAAGTTTCTTCAGCATAGGAACCAAATCATCCATCAATTCAAGCTCTTTTTTCGTCCGTTCTTTCCAGCCAAGGTCCAAAGGCTCCAAAAGATCGCCTAGTTTTTCGCCATAGAAAATCATGCGCGCCATAATCCCGTCAACAAAGGCTTGCAGCGATGCGGGCTCCAAACCGTGTTTGCACGCAAGCGCCTCCAGAGCCTTTGCCGACTTTTCGGCCTTGAAGTTCCGGTATCCGGCTTTGATAGCATTTTCGTCCAGCCCTTTATTCCTTTCCAAGGTATCGATATAGGCGATAATATCTTCGCGCTCGTCCATCATATTTGAATGGGCGCATAACAATCCAACAAGCTGCGCGCGATTCATTTTATGTTTTTGCGGAACGTTCGCCTGCGTATAGTTGGAAATCAAAGCCATTATATAGTCATAGTCAATAATGGCCGACGAAAACAAAACAAACTCAAAGTCAAGGTCATCAATCGTGGAGGATTTGTCCTCTGTCGTTTTGCCTTGCTGCGCTTTTAGCTTCTCCGCTACATCAATATACGCGCCACGGAACGCCCGCAAAGTATCCCGGGGCAACAACTCGTCAATTTTAGCGTCGTCCTCCCGTTCCATATCGGTATACTGGTCAAGCTGCGTTTTAAGGCGCTGAATTTCCTTAAATTTGTTAATAAATTCGCCTCTTGCAATGTCGCCTTTTAGGTTGACCACTTGCTCCGGCTTGCATTCCAAGCCCTGCGACTTCATGAACCGCGCAAGCTCCGCGACCGCTTTTTCCAGTTTTTCCACGACGGCGGGAGCAGGTTCGACAATCCAAATTTCCCTTGCTTCTTCCTTATTGTCTTTCCCCGAAAACAGAGCAATGGCTTCATCGACATTATCCTTTTGCTCCCTAAAATCAACGACATTCCCATAGGGCTTTGTGGCGTTTAAGATGCGGTTGGTTCTGGAAAATGCCTGAATCAATCCATGCTGCTTTAAGTTTTTGTCAACGTAAAGCGTGTTTAGAAACTTTGAATCGAATCCGGTTAAAAGCATATCGACGACAATCGTAATGTCAATTTTCTTGTCATGCGGATAATCGGAATTGGGATATTTCTGGTCCTTAATACGCTGCTGAACGTCCTGATAATATAAATCAAAATCTTCCATGCTGAAATTCATGCCGTATTGCAGATTGTAATCGGAGATAATCATTTTGAGCGCGGCTTTCTTCTGTTCCGGCTCCGTCTTATTGTCTTCCTTTTCCTGCGGCAAATCTTCCTGAAGCTGCGCAACGTCTTTGCTTCCTTGCGCCGGCGGAGAAAAAACGCAGGCAATGTTCAAAGGGGAATAATCCTCGCCATCGTTTTTTGCACGTTCTTCCTGCTCGGTCTTGAACAGGTCATAATACGCAATTGCGTCATTTATGGAAGCCGTTGCAAGAATGGCATTGTAACGCCTGTCGCTTGTTGCGGCATCGTGCTTCGCCAGTATCGCTTCGATAACCTTCTTTTTGTTGATCTCCTCAGGTATTTTCGATGGCTTTGTTTTTCCGTCAGCCTTGAAATAATCCACATGAAAACGCAGTACATTATTATCATCAATAGCATTCGTTATGGTATAGGCATGAAGTTCCTTTTCGAAAACGTCTTCCGTGGTTACCACGGTTTTCTCTTTGCCATCGATCTGTTTATGTGTCGCGTTTTCCGCAAATATCGGCGTTCCAGTAAATCCAAAAAGCTGCGCCTTGGGAAAAAACTCCTTAATCGCTTTGTGATTTTCGCCGAATTGCGAACGGTGGCACTCGTCGAATATTATAGCAATGCGTTTGTTGCTTAGCTTCTTCAAACGCTCCTTGAATGTGGGAACGCCGTTTTTCTTTTTTTCCTGGTTCCGCCTGCTGCCCTCGTCAAGGGCAAGCCCCAGTTTTTGTATCGTCGTAACGATAACCTTGTCCTTGTAATCGTCGGAAGTTAGGCGCGCGACAAGGCTTTCGGTGTTCGTGTTTTCCTCGACGCAGCCTTCCTGAAACTTGTTGAACTCCATTCGCGTCTGCCTATCGAGGTCTTTTCTGTCAACGACAAAAAGACATTTTTCAACGCTGGAATTATCTTTCATAAGGGTGGAGGCCTTAAACGATGTCAGCGTTTTGCCGCTTCCCGTTGTGTGCCAAATATATCCGTTGCCGCGATTTTGTTCGATGCAATCCATTATCGCCTTAACCGCATAAATCTGATACGGGCGCATAATCATAAGTTTTTGTTCGCTGGCAACAAGCACCATATAGCGGCTTATAAGTTGGGCAAGGGTGCATTTTCGCAAAAAATCATTTGAAAAATCATGCAGATTGCTGATTTTCTCGTTATCTTTGCCCGCAAGCTGATATATGGGCAGGAAGCGTTCGTCGGCATCAAAGGAAAAATGTTCCTTGGGATTATTGGCGAAGTAGTATGTGTTAGTTTCATTGCTTACGATAAAAAGCTGCATAAAGCAAAGCAGCGAGTTGGAATACCCGTTGCCCACGTCATTCTTATAGGTAACGATTTGCTCCATCGCTCTTTTGGGCGTGATTTGCAAGGATTTAAGCTCAACCTGCGCAACGGGAATGCCATTGATGAGTATGATAACGTCGTAACGGTGATTGCTGTTGTCCGTGTTTATGCGCAACTGGTTTATCACTTCGAACTCGTTTTTGCACCAATTATTAATGTTTACAAGGCTGTAATATAAAGGCGTATCGTCGTCGCGCTTAAATTCGTTGATTTCGCGCAGCGTTTTGGCCGCGGCAAAAACATCCGAAGTTATAATGCCGTCTTTAAGACGCGCAAACTCCGAATCGCTTAGATTGACGTAATTTAATTTTTCGAAATGCGCCCTGAAATTGGCCTCGAGCGACGCTTTGTCGCGAATATCCTCGCGATAGGTGTACTTTAAGTCTTGAAGCGTTTGTATAAAGGCCGATTCAATTTGCTTTTCGGATTTCATGGATTATGCCTTTCCCTCCGCCTAGGTACGAGCGCGCTTCCAAGGCAGGCGTTATTTAAGGACAAATTCTTAATCATCCGTCACTCCAAACCCTATTTTTCGTCCAGCCTTGGGCGGGGTTTCAATCATGCCGGTTAGTTTATCAATAATATTATTGATGGCCTCAGTGTGTTCTGCCAAGTGATGCGTGGTGTTGTCCATATGCAGCATTACAATTTGTTTCAAATCTTCCATTTCCCGTCGCAATGAGCTTGGGTTTGCCAAATAACGGCGCATATCGATAAACGCCTTGACGATTGCTATGTTCATCCCGGTGGCTATCTTGCTGTTCAGGACAGACGATAACATAACAACGCCATGTTCGGTGAAAACAAAGGGCAGATATGCGCGCCCGCCACGACCGGCCTTTGAGGTCGCAATTTGCGACCTCAAACTTGAAGTGGCAATTTGGCGCTTCAAGTTGTCATACTCTTCCAGTGTCAGCTGGAACATAAATTCCGGCGGGAAGCGTTCGATATTGCGCTTGACGGCCTCATTAAGGCGCTTTGTCTCCACCTGATATATTTGCGCCAGGTCGGAGTCCACCATAACCTGACGGTCGCGAATCTGATATATTTTATCTGTTAAATTTGGCAATTCATTCATCTAAAAATGCTCCCAATGCCATTACGAGGCTTTTTATTAACCGGCGTAACGGAAACAGCATAAGTTTGAGGCTGTTATGCTGGCTTTTCGAAGCTTATCTAGCGTTTTTCGCCATCAATTTTCGGCTGGCGGATGACGCGTAGCACGCAATCCGGCGCCAATACAAGCCCCGAAGTTTCGGCCCAGCCAAAACTTCGGGGTAATTATGCGCCGCCCTATTCGCCGGCGGGCGTAACCTCGGCCTTGACCGCAGCGGCGGCCTGCTTGTCGCGCCTGCGAACGATAAGCTCCTTGATCTTCGCCGCCTTGCCGATCTTGCCGCGAATGTAGTAGAGCTTCGCGCGGCGCACCTTGCCGTGGCGGACCACCTCGACCTTGGCGACGCGCGGCGAGTGAAGCGGGAAAATGCGCTCTACGCCCACGCCGTAGGAATTCTTGCGAACGGTAAAGGTACGGCCGACCTGCGCGTTCTTCATCGCGATGACAAGGCCCTCGTAGACCTGGATGCGCTCCTTGGCCTCGCCGGTCTTCGCGTCCTTGCCCTCGATAATCCTAAAGTGCACCTTCACCGTGTCCCCAATATTGAACTGGTCGGGGTTTTCCTTCATCTGGCTGGCGTTGATCGCCGCGATCTCATTCATTCTTCTCTCCTTCAACTCCCGCGCCCCGTTCGCGGAGCAGGCGGTCAATCACTCTTTTAGTCTCGTCGTCGAAAAGCCCAAGCTCAAGGCCCCGCGCTATCAGCTCCGGCCGGACGCGCAGGGTCTTTTCCGCCCGCCGCTGGAGGCGCCAGCGTCGCACGTTCTCGTGGTGCCCGGAAATCAAAACATCCGGGACCCTCATATTAGCATAAATCTCCGGCCGCGTATACTGGGGGTACTCCAAAAGCCCGCCGGAAAAACTTTCCTCGGCAAGCGATTCCGGCGCGATCACCTCGTCGATCAGCCGGTAGGTCGCGTCAATGAGCGCCAGCGCCGCCACCTCGCCCGAGGAAAGCACGTAGTCGCCCACGGAAATCTCCTCGTCAATATACCGGTCAATCACGCGCTGGTCAATACCCTCGTAGCGCCCGCAAAGCAGAACCAGCTCCCGCTCGCCGGACAGCTCCCTCGCGAGTCCCTGCGTAAGCGGCCGCCCGGAAGGACTCAGATAAATAACCTTGGGGGGGGAAGTCTCCCCCCTGTCTACAGCCGCGCGCGGGCGCGCGTCTTGCGCTACCCCCCTCTGCGTCGCGCGGTCGTCTTCGGACGGCTCAGGCGGCAAGAGCGAGTCGGGCGCCGGAAAGCGCGGCCTTGCTCCCGCGGCCTCAAGCGCGCGGCCCAAAGGTTCGGGCGTCATCAACATGCCGGCGCCGCCGCCATAAGGCGCGTCGTCGCAGGTTCTGTGCTTGTCGAAGGCGAAATCGCGGATATTTATCGCGCGATACTCGACGATCCCCCGCGCGATCGCCTTGGCCATAATCGACGTGGCGAAAAACGCGTCCGTAATCTCGGGAAATAGCGTGAGAACCGTGTACCTCATTCCAGAACCCAGGGGCAAAGCAAGGTGGCGCGGCCTTTTTCCGCGTCAACCTCCGCGAAAAATTCGTCGCGAAAGGGCACCAGGCGCGAGGAGCCGTCGGCCAGGCGCAGCTCGGCAAGGTCGCCGCCGCCGCCCTCGATCACCGCGACGATTTTTCCCAGCGCCTCGCCCTCGGCGGAAAACACCTCGACGCCCTTCAAATCCTCGACGTAAAATTCCCCCGGCCCAAGCGGCGCGGCATCCTCCCGGCTAACGATAATTTCCGCGCCGGTAAGCGCGCGCGCCGCCTCCGGGCTGTCAAAGCCGGCGAAGCGCATGATCACCGCCGGAGCGGCCTCGGCGCTTTCGGCGACGGCGAGCGTGCGCGTCGCGCCGCCCTGCCTAAGCGTCACGCTTTTCAGGCGCAGCAAGTGCGCGCTTTCGCCGGAAAGCGGCTTAACCTTCACGAAACCCTTAACCCCAAAAGGCGCGCCCACCACGCCGGCGACAAATTGTTCTGTCATTTCTTCTATTATATGCGCGCTCGGGGCTTTTTGATCTAGAGCCTTTGATCGCCGTGCAACCATGGGCGGAGTTTTGCTTCGCAAAACTCCGAGGCCAAAGCGCCTTTGCGCGGGGATCTTTGTCGGGAAAGGCCGCTTTTCTGTAGGAAAAACTTTTGGGCTGGCTGGCCTTAATGCGTGGAGTTTAGAGGAGGGCTTCAGCCCGCCTCTAAACTCCGAGGCCAAGGCGCCGCAGGCGACTTGGCCCGCGCTTGACGCGCTCGACGTTTCCTGGCAGACTACCCATGCATACTTCAAAGGAAGTGGGGTGAGAATCCCCCGCTATCCCGTAACTGTAAAAGGGAAGATTCCGTCTTTGCGGCCACTGCGCTTGCGGGAAGGCCGACGGAAGAAGGGCCCTTAAGCCAGGAAACTTTGGTATGCGCACGTTTTTTGCGGCCTCGAGGATTGGGCCCAGGGAGAAAGCTATGTCTCTTTTTTTGACGGTTCGGCGCCGGCCCCATGCGGGAACGGCAATGAAAATTAACGGTTTCCTTATCGCTATTTTGACGGCGCTTGCGGTGACGCTGGGCGCGTCCTGCGACAGGAACACAAGCGCCGTGGTTACGGATCGCGCGGGCAGGCAGGTAACGCTTTCAGGTCCTGTGCGCAGGGTCGTTTCGACGGCGCCTTCGAACACGGAAATAATCGTTGACCTTGGAATGGCTCGCATGCTTGTTGCGGTCGACATTCATTCGGAGAATATTGTCGATATTCCGCCCGGGCTTCCGCTTTTGGATTTTTTCTTTCCGGATGCGGAGGTTCTGCTTGGGCTTCAGCCGGATTTGATCATCGCAAGCGGGCACAACCCGACCGGCGCCGGCGCGGATCCCTTTAGCCTGCTTACCGAGGCCGGTATCGCCGTGGTGTACATCCCCATGAGCGACAGCATCGAGGACATTTACCTTGACATCGCCTTTGTCGCCGAGCTTTTAGGCGCGCAGGCGCAGGGGGAAGCGCTGATACGATCGATGCGGGCGGAAATAGCCGACATCACGCGCTTTGTTCCCGGCCTTCAAAACAGGCGCAGCGTTTATTTTGAAATTTCCCCAGCGCCGGACATGATGACCTTTGGACGAAACAGTTTTATTGGTGACATGATCACGACGATTGGCGGGGACAATATTTTCGAGGACGAGCCTTGGCTTGTAATGCCCGGCGCGGAGTCGGTGATCTCGCGCAATCCGGACGTTATTCTTACTAACGTTAATTGGATTGACGATCCCATCGGCGAGATTAAAGGCCGGCCCGGATTTAACCACATAAACGCAGTCGCTAATGATCGCGTGCATCCAATCGACACCGACGCGTCGGTGCGCAACTCGGCGCGAATCACGGTCGCCCTGCGTCAGATGGCGCGCGCCGTGTATCCCGAGCATCATGACTGAAAAAAAACGCCTTGCCGTTGCCCTCGTCGCGTCGATTTTCGTGATCGCGGCGGGGTCCTCGCTCGGCAGCGCCAACATAAGCCTTTGGGACACTGCGCTCGTTATACTGCGCAATGCTTTCAGGCTTCCTGTTGGCGAGGGCGTGGATCCAGTAAACGCCTCGATTATCTGGCTTTTGCGTCTGCCGCGAGTCCTTTTGGCCTTTTGCGCCGGCGGCTGCCTTGCGCTGAGCGGCGCCGTTTGCCAGTCGATTTTGCGCAACCCGCTTGCCACGCCCTACATCCTGGGCGTTTCCGCCGGCGCTTCTCTTGGCGCCGGCATCGTGATCGTGTCCGGCTTTTCGCTTTTTGTTCTTGGCCCTTTTACCCTGCCGGCCACAGGCTTTGTGTTTGGCGTTATTACCGTTTTTTTGGTCGCGGCCTTTGCCACGCGCGTTGACGCTTCGATGTCAAGCAATACTATCATTCTTTGCGGAATGGTCGCCTCGCTTTTTTTGCACGCGCTTCTTACCACGTTAAGCGCGATCTTTTCCGACGATTTGCGGCGCATCGTTCTTTGGCAGATGGGAAGCTTCGCGCTACGAGGCTGGCCTTACGTTCAGCTTTTGCTTCCTTTTATGATTGTTGGCGCCTTCGGAGTTATGTTTTACGCTAAGGAAATGG
>WRAL01000056.1 GCA_009780285.1 Treponema sp. | reverse complement strand
TCCGTTTTCGCAAGTCTGATGCTGCTCTACGTGGTAACGAGCGTTTCGGCCAGCGTTCTCGGCGGGATTATTGAACACTTTCTGTTTCCGGAAGCCACCAGGTTTTCTGATTTTTCCCCGAACAATGTTTTTAGCGACGGTTTTTACGGCAGCGGATTTCACCGGCTGGCCACAAGCATTCTTTCACGCTTTCCCGTCAACCTGATCGACAGGGCGATCGTCGTTTTTGGGGGATACTTTATCGCGCTTGGCATAAGGAAATTATGTGGGGCCCCCGTCCTTGGAGACCGGAATTGATCGCGTAAATAGCGTTGGTTGGACTAAATACGCGATGGCCGCGTCCGCGCGGCCATGCGCGCCGGGGCTTATATATTAGAGTTGTTCGGAAACTTCAGTTTCCGAACAACTTCCGCTGAAAACAGCAAAATACGCAGTATTTTGCAGGACTTGTTCGACAGCTAACCGAGTTGTCGAACAAGTCCATTGTCTTTTAGTTCCAGCGCCCATTCGTCATCAAGATCGGGAGAGATTTCCAGCGCTTTCCTGCAATCCGCTATCGCCTCGTCATGCAAGCCCTTGGCCATGTAGGCCTTGCCCCTGCTTAAAATGGAGTTCAGCATTTTTGGCCTGAGTTCCAGCGCTCTGTTGAAGTCCGCTATCGCCTCGTCGTATAGGCCCTTTCTCCTGTACGATTCTCCCCTGCTTGAGTAGGCGTTGAAGTGCTGGGGACTGATTTCCAGCGCTCGGTCGCAATCCGCTATCGCTTCGTCGTATAAGCCCCTCACCCTGCGCGCTTCTCCCCTGCCTACATACGCGTTGGCGTTTTCCGGAACGATTTCCAGCACGGCGTTAAAATCCGCCATTGCCGCGTCCAATTCCTCCCGCGCCAGGTAGGCATAGCCTCTTTTTTCATAGGCTGAAGTATTTTGGGGATCGATTTTCAGCGCCGCGCTAAAATCCGCTATCGCTTCCTCCTGCCGGCAATTGTGCCAGTGGATTGTGGCTCGCAGCATGTAGGCGAGGGGATCGCTGGGCTCCAGGGAGATTGCCTTTTCGGCGTCTTCCATCGCCTCGTCAGGCAAAGACAGGTATAAGCGGCAATAGCCTCGGTCGATATAGGCGAAAACGTTCCCATGATCCAAATCTATAGCCGTATTGAAGTCTTTCAGAGCCTCTTCGTGGCGGCGCAGAATGCAGAGCGCATTGCCCCGATTAAGATAGGGGGCGGCGCATTCCGGCCAAAGGACAATCGCTATGGAAAAATCCCGTATCGCCTCTTCGTGCCGGCCTTCCGCTCCGCAGCTGATGCCTCGGCTATTATAGCAAGGGGCATTGTCGGGATGCAGCAATAGCGCCTTGTCAAAATCTTCTAGCGCTTTGCCGTGCCGGCCTTGCTCGGCATAGGCGTGTCCGCGATTAAAGTAGGCCGTGGCATTCGTCGGGTCCAGCGAGATCGTGGCGCTAAAGTCATTGAGCGCATCGGCATGAAAGCCGCTTCCGCCGTAGATACAGCCTCGAAGGAAGTGGAATCTCGCGTTCTCCGGCTCCAGCTCGATGGCCTCGCTAATGTCCTCGAGCGCTTTGTCGGGCTGGCCCGTGGCAAAGTAGCAATGGCCTCGTAAGAAATGGGCCGACGCGCTCCCCGTGTTTAGAGCGATCGCCTTGGAAGCTTCCTCGATGGCCTCTTCGAAATCATTGCTGGAAAAAAATTCTTCCCCTCGCGCCAGGAATTCGCCGGCCTCGTCCGCCGCATCGACAGGTTTTCCTTTTTTGCTCATGCCTTTCTCCTTTTGCGTTAACAGCCTTCAATTGGTTCCGTTCCGCCTATGCGGCATAGCGCCCTTGTTTTTTGATAATATGTAGAGGCACTTGCAAAACTTCAGTTTTGCAAGTGCCTCTGTAGGCAAAAAATCAAAAAAACGCGTCGTCCGGCCAGGGAAGAAAGGTGAAATAGTAGTGCGCGTTGTCCAAAAGCCAGCGCGCGCGGCGCTGGCTGAGGATCGTCATCAGGCGCGTGGAAGGATTGTCGTCCGGATCGAGGGCCAGCGCCATTTGCAGGCGCGCCTCGAAGGTTTCGTAATCCCGCTCCGATATGCTGATCGCCTGCGCGTAGGAAACGAGCGCCGCCGTGGATGTCCAGCCGGTTTTTTCCATAGCGAGCTCGAAGTGGAAGCGCGCGCGCTCCACGTCGCCGCCGAGGGCTTCCGGCAGGGATGCGTAGTACAGGACGAGGAACTCGTCGAGCGTGGCGCCGCCGAAATCCGGGTCCAGCGCGTAGGCCCGTTCGATCATCACGTTCCAGACCGGGATGTTCGTGCTCAGGGCGAAGTCTAAAACGTCTATCGAATAGGCGGCCAATCCGCCGGCCACCGCCCAGTAAAGGACGGGGACGTCGCGCGCGCGGAAGCGGCCGGCGAACTCGCGCATCGCCTCCTCGCTTTCGGCGGCCCGCGCAAAGCCTTTGTATCTTTGCTCGAGGGCCTCAAGAAGGATTTCATGCCCGCGCAGGTACAGCGCCTTGGCCCTGGCAAGGGCGGCCGCGCGTTCCTCCCACTCGTAAGCGGGAAGCATGTCCGCCGGGCCGTGAACGAAGGCGTTCGCGTACATGATAAAAAGCGATCCGGTCGTTAGCATCAGCCCTTGATGCCTTGGCGTGGAATGCAAAAGCGCCTCGTACATTTTTATCGCGAAGGGAAGCGCGTCGCCGACAAGCTCGGGGTCGGAATCGCTGGTGAAAACATCGGCCGCGCCGCCGCCGGTGAGCGCGTTCGCGACAAGGGTGTTGATCGTGCAGCCGGACAATGCCGACGCGAATGCGAGCGCCAAAAGCGCCGCTGCCATTTTTTTCATGCGTTCCTTCCTTTTGCCTACGCGCCTAATTGCCTATCGCGCGCTTTACGTCGCGCGCAATCGCGTCCAGCTTGTGCGCCGCCTCCGCCTTTGCCGCTTCCAGCCCAAGCGAGCGCGCGTCGGCGCAGCAGGTAGCGTAAAACTTGATCTTTGGCTCGGTTCCGCTTGGGCGCGCGCTGACCACCGTTCCGTCCGCAAGAAAGAACTGCAGCGCGTCGCTTGCCGGAAGCCCGTCCGCGCCGCGTTCCAGGTCGCGGGTTTTCGCCACGGCGATTCCGCCCAGCGTTTTTGGCGGCGCGGCTCGCCAGCCGTCCATGATTTTTTTCATCGTGGCGGCGCCGCTTGGCCCCTCGAAATATTTGGAGATTCCAAGCTCCTGCCAATAGCCGCATTCCATGTAAAGCTCGTCCAGCCTTTGCAAAAGGCTTTTTCCCAGGCTGCGCCAGTAAAGCGTCATCTCGGCGGTAAGCGCGGCGGCGGAAATGCCGTCCTTGTCGCGAACCTCGCCGGAAATATTGTAGCCGTAGCTTTCCTCCGTGCCGAAAACGAAGGCCCGCGCGCTCGGATCGCCCGCCGCCAAGCCGATTTCCCATTTGCGCATAACGTCTGCGATCCACTTAAAGCCGGTAAGGCATTCGGCGCAGTCAACGCCGTGCATTTGCGCAACCTTTTTTTGCATTCCCGTGGTAACGATGGAATTAATCATAGCGGCGTTTTTGGGAAGCCTGCCCTGCTCCTTAAGCGAAAGAAAAATATAATCCGCCAAAAGCGCGCCGGTTTGGTTTCCGGTTACCAGCGCGTAGCCGCCTTTCCCGTCCGGGATCGCGATGCCAAAGCGATCCGCGTCCGGATCGGTGGCCATGACCACGTCGGCGCCTTCTTTTTTGCCGAGCTGAATGGCCATGTCCAGCGCGGCGGCCTCTTCCGGATTGGGGAAAGCCACCGTGGGAAAACTCCCGTCGCCCTCGCGCTGCTGGGGAACGGTGATCACGTCCAGGCCCAAATCCCCCAGCGCCTTTTCAACGTGCATTGCGCCCGTGCCGTGAAGCGGAGTGTAAACGATTTTTACCTCGGCGCCCTTGGCGCGGATCAGATCCGGGCGGAACATGCAGGACTTGACCATAGCGATGTAGGCCTCGTCCATGTCCGCGCCGATGATTTTTAGAAGGCCCTTGTCCAGCGCTTCCTGCCTGGAAATCTCGGCGATTGTTTTAACCTTGCCGACTTCTTCTATTATGCCCTCGTCGTGCGGGCCGATAACCTGCGAGCCGTCGTTCCAGTAAGCCTTGTAGCCGTTGTACTGCGGCGGGTTGTGGCTCGCCGTAACCACAACTCCTGTGTCGCAACCAAGGCGCCGCATAGCGAAGGACAATTGCGGCGTGGGGCGCATCCCGGAAAAAAGCCAGGTTTTAATTCCGTTCGCCGCAAACACAAGCGCCGTCGCCTCGGCAAATTCCGCCGAGAAGCGCCGGGAATCGTAGGCCACAGCCGCCTGAAGCTCGCCGCTCGCCGCCTTTTCGGGAAAAGCTTTAATCAAATACGTGGAAAGCCCCTGCGTCGCGCTTTTTACCACGAGCGAGTTCATTCTATTAAAACCGCCGCCTATCACCCCGCGCAGGCCGCCGGTTCCGAACTCCAAATCCCGGTAAAACCGTTCCTCCAGCTCCGCCAGCGCCTCGCTCTTGTCGGCGGCGGCAAGCAGCGCCTCCACCTCCT
Organism: Treponema sp.; assembly: GCA_009780285.1. GTDB lineage: Bacteria > Spirochaetota > Spirochaetia > Treponematales > Breznakiellaceae > WQXQ01. Next base: position 3,291 of record WRAL01000056.1, on the reverse strand, counting down.
CGCGAAAACCCCTGTCGCTTTCCCTCGCGACATAATCCCTCGCCCGCGCCAAAAGCTCGTGCCTGTCCATTCTTGCCCCCATTGGCCCGCCGGAAGCAGCGCCAGCCTGCCGGAAAGCGTAGCGCGCGCGAGCGGGCCTGTCAAGGCGAGATGGCCGGAATCGCGGGAGGCCCATTGCTTTTTCCCCGCAGGCAGAGTACAGTTTTTTTGATGATAAACAAAGCGAGAAAATTACTTCGCGGCAGCCTTGGCCCGGCGTTTTTCGCCCTTGCCTTCGCGCTTTTTACCTCCTGCGGCGGGCAGCCGGCAAGATCCCGTGTCGTCGAGCCGGCGCCCACGGCCTACGTGAGGGAATTTGACAACGAAATTCTGCGCATAGCCGAAAACGCCCGCGAGACTCTGGACGTTTTTTTCCGGCACCTAAGCGCGCCCGGCGAAGGGGAGAGCGATTTTTTCGTCAAGTGCGCCTTTCGGGTGGACGGCGACGACATAAGCGCAGAGCAAATATGGATTGGCGACATCGCCCTTCAGGACGGCCTTTTTTACGGCGTCGTTTCCAGCGCGCCGATTCATCTTGACGAAATCGCGATAGGGGACTCCGTGCAATTCGACATCGGGGCGATCACCGACTGGATGTTCACCAGAAACGGAATGATAATCGGAGGGCACTCGATTCGCTCCCTGCTGCAGCGAATCCCCGAGGAAGAGCGAAGCGAAAGCCAGCGGCGAACGCTGCAAATGTTTGAGTAGGCTTTCCAGGCCGGCGTTAAAACGATCAGGATAGTCGAAGGCGTTCGCCGAAAATGCCGGCCCTGACACGAACCTTTAGCGAATTGCCGTTTTTGGCAAACCGTGGTATGCTTATGCAAGGAGCGCAAAATGCCGGAGATAGCCAGGTTTTACGGAATTGTCGTAAAAATGTTTTTCAGAGGGAAGGAGCACGATCCGCCGCACATCCATGCGCTTTACGGCGAGCATGTGGGTATTCTGGACCTGGAAAGCGGCGAGATGATCGAGGGCGACCTTCCGGCCAGAGCGTACAGGCTTGCGAGGGAATGGCTGGAAGCGCACAAGTCCGAGCTGCGGGATATGTGGCGGAGCCAGCAAATCCGAAAGCTGCCGCCGCTGGAGTAGGCATGTTTCACAAGGTGGAATCGGTGGAGGCGCTGCCGGATTTCAGGCTGTCCGTGCGGTTTCTCGCCGGCCCGGAAAAAATCTACGACATGCGGCCCATGATGGAAACTCACGAGGCGTTCATGGCGTTTCGGCTGACGCGCGGGCTTTTCGAGCAGGCGAAAGTGGCCGCCGGCGGGTACGGGGTCTACTGGAACGACGGCCTGGACATAAGCTGCAACGAGCTTTACGCGAACGGAAAGACGGCATCCAGGATCGGGCTTTAGGAGGTATATATGCTTTTTCAGTTGTTGACAAGCGTCGCGTTATTGCTGGTCGGCATTTCGCTGGTGATAATCGCTCGAATTCTCAAAAGTTTGACCCGATCTTCTGAAAAGGGCGCGGAAAGCGAACGGTAACACATGCTCGTAAAAACGCTTTCGGTTCAGCAGCCCTACGCCTCGATGATATGCTACGGCGTTAAGGCCGTGGAGAACCGCTCGTGGAAGACCGACTACAGAGGCAGGATTCTCATCCACGCGAGCGGCGGCGCCGTTTCGTTTTTCGACGATCGCAGCGCAAGCCAGCAAAGAACGCTGCAAATGTTTGAGTAGGCGCTGGCGGTCGGGTTACAGAGCTTTTTCCTCGACCGCTCTGGACAAACTGGCTTCCTCTGGCATTCAAGGATACCCGAGTTCTTTTTTTACGGTTTCCCAGTCCTTGAAAGTGGACGGGTCTTTTTCATATTCCAGCATCGCCGCGTCGATCATTGCCGATTCTTCCTCGTCCGCTGGCTCAATAACTATCTGCAGGCTGGACAGACCAAGAAGCAGGGGCTGCAGCATGCGCAGATTCTGTTCCGGCATGTCCGCTATATAGCCCTGCAGTTCCGCTCTTAAAACGGCAACGCTCATTTCTTTCCTCCCGTCTTTTTTTTAGCATAGGCCTGGCCTCGTGGTTCGACATGGGTAACAAAGACGGTATCGCCTTCCACCCTGAACAAAACTCTGTAGCCGCCGACTCTTAACCTTAATCTTGGCTGCGTCCTGCTTTGGCCCGCAATTGGCCTCACGTCCCCTTCCGGCGGGCGGCTCGGCCCGTAGCCCCTCGATGGCGCGTATGGTTGCCGACCTGTAGGATTCCGGCATTCGGGCAATGTATTTCTGGGCTACACCCCTGATCTTCAAGTGTCTCATTTGGATTTATCCCATTCCCGCCACTGCCTACATGATCATCGATCCGGCGGGGAAAATCAAGCCTGTGCCGCCTATGCGCTTACCGCTTCCGCCAGCCTTATATCCGCCAGCTTGCCGGCAAGCTCCTTGCGCCCTTCCCTTATCTCGAAATCGGCCTGAATGCCGACCCAGAACTCCGCGCTGTTTCCGAAATACTTGGACAACCGCAGCGCGGTGTCAACGGTGATTCGCCTTTTCCCGCTCAGTATTTCGGAGACCCGCGTCGCGGATATTTTTATGTCCTTCGCCAGCCTGTACGCGCTTATCCCCATCGGAACAAGGAATTCCTCTTCCAGTATCTCGCCCGGAAGAATCGTCTTGATTTCGCCCATGCGCCCTCCTAATGATAATCGACGATTTCAACGTCAGCGGCGTTGCCGTCCTTCCACGTGAAGCACACGCGCCACTGCTCGTTTATCCGTATCGAATGCTGCCCTTCCCTGTCGCCATGCAGCCGTTCGAGCCTGTTTCCTGGCGGTATCCGCAAATCATCAAGGCTGGCGGAATTGTGAAGGACGACGAGTTTCCTCAAGGCCGCCCTCTGAATCTCTCTCGGCAGCTTTTTTGAAAACCGTTGACCGTAAACCAGCTCCGCGTCTTTGTCCTTGAACGACAGTATCATAGGATTATAGTAACGTATTGCGATACTATAATCAAGTACTTTGTCGTAGCGCGTTAAATTCATGCTATCCGTGCCGGATACTCGGACAGCCATCTTAATTGCGCAATAGACGGAGCCTCTTGCAAAACTCGGTTAGTTTTGCCGAGGCTATGCAGTTTCTCGCCCTATGGGCTACGAAACATGCATTTTTTAGCGGTGCGCTTGCAAACCTGAAGTTTTGCAAGTGCCTCGACGTATTATGTAATTAAATCATTACGGGCGCGGCGGGAGTGGAATACGGCTTTGGCAATCTGGGCATAGCATCTCCTTTTCGGAATAAGC
>WRAL01000055.1 GCA_009780285.1 Treponema sp. | reverse complement strand
GGGTCCCGCCGGTGGCGACAAGATCGTCCAGGAGGAGGATCCGCCCGCCCTGGGGAATGTCGTCCTTGTGCACCTCTATTTCCGCCTGCGCGTACTCAAGATCGTACTTTTTGGAAAGCGTCACGCCCGGCAGCTTGCCCCCTTTCCGTATCAGTATAAGGGGGATGCGCAGCTCGGCGGCCAGGGGAGCGGCGAAAATAAAGCCCCTCGCCTCTATCGCCGCCACGGCGTCTATCGCGGCGCCCTTGTACAGGCCCACCATCGAGTCTATGCAGTGCCTGAAGGCTTCCGGGCTGGCCAGTATGCCGGTGATGTCGTAGTAAAGAATGCCCTTTTTCGGAAAGTCCGGAATCTTCCGGATGTAGTCGTCAAGATTGATGCCGCTCAATTTTAGCTCCCCCGCGCAGCGCGCCCTCGACAAGCTCGCGCGGCCAGGCGCCTTCCCCAAGGCGAGCCCTCGCCACAAAAACGTCGCTGGCTTTAAGAATTTTCGAAAGATATTCGAGCGCCGAGGCGCTCTTGGAAAAAACGCCGCAGGATCGCCCGGCGAAATTGGCGCGGGCGAGCATCCCCTCGATCCTGCGAAAAGATTCCGGCGACGGCCTTGAGCAGCCAAGGAAAAAAACCTCCGCGGCGAGCAGGTCCGTCTCGGAAAATTCCGCCGCCGGAACGACTGAGGCGCCGTAGGGCAAGCCTTCGGCCGCGCGGATCTGGGCCGCCAGGAGAGAGGCGCTCGCCAGGGTTTCCTCGTCGGCGATTATCAGGGCCTTCCTTTTTGCTTCCACGGGCGTAAGCGCCTCTCCTTGCCGGGCGCGTCGGGCATCAGGACGGATTTTCCGATGAAATCGTTAAGCTCGTCCTCAAGGCCGGCGAGCCGAAGCTCAAGCTCGCGCATGCGCCGGATCGAGTGCCTGATCTGCATGTCCAGGAGGCGCTCGCAGGTTTCGTCGAGAAGGGAGTCGAACGCGACGCCGCCGCGCGCGACGGTCTTTTCTTTCTCCGCAGGCATTTTCGCTCCCCTCGCCGGCTTGGCTACTCGCCGCTCGGCAATGGCAGCTCTATAGCCGGCGCCATCATTCCCTCGGCAGCCTCGTCGCCTTCGTAGGCCCTTAAAAAAGTAACGGCCGCGATAAGAGCGGCAAGCACCAGCACCAAATTACGCATGCATCCTCATTTCCAAAATTGGCGGCCGCCAGCGAGGCGGTTCTTTTTTCTTCTCTATACGTCTTACGTTAGGTCTTACGTTCTTACGTTTCCGCGCGGCACGGAGCGCGCGCGGCTCACTGTACCGCATTTATCTCCATCGGTCAACCGGGTTGACAGGCTCGCCGTTGTGGAAGACGGCGAAATGGAGATGCGGGCCGGTGGTTCTGCCGGTGTCGCCCACAAGCCCTATCTGCTGACCCTGCCTTACGGTCTGGCCGACGGACACGGAAAAGGCCGACAGGTGCGCGTAAAGCGTCTGGTATTCCCCGTGCTGCAGGATAAGGAAGTTGCCCATGGTCGGCGTCGCCCCCCTGTGCGCCACGGTTCCGGCCATGGAGGCGCGGACGGGATCGCCCACCCTTCCGGCCAGATCCACGGCCCTGTGAAGCTGCATCGCTCCGGAGCCGGGCCTAAGGGGATCCTCGCGCCAGCCGAAGCCGCTGGTGATCCTTCCCGGAACGGGACGGATAAAGGGGCGGTCGGGGGCGCGCCAGATCGCGCGGCTCAGATCCGCCTGGTTCATCCTTCCGCCGGGAATAAAGAGCGTCTGCCCCGGCGCTATGTTCGAGTCCCTTATGTCGTTCGCGTCCAGAAGGACGTTAAGCGGCGCCCCGGTGGAAAGCGCTATTCTTTCCAGCGTGTCGCCTCCGGCCACGGTGTAGGGAACGCCGTTCATGTTGGGGATTCTCAGGGTCCTTCCGGCCTGAAGGTTCCAGGTTTCCTTTATGTCGTTAAGGGCGATGATCGATTCCTGCGAGATCGAATGCCTCGCCGCTATGCCCGAAACCGTGTCGCCGGGGGCCACCGTGTAATGCGTCCACGCGAAGGTTTCCGTAAGGCCGAAATGCCCGTCGAGGGCGTCGGCGTCGTAGCCCCCAAGCCTTCCCTGCGAGAGGGCCGTCTCGCCGTAGCGCAGGCTCAAGGGCGCGATCGGGTCGGTAAGGGAGGCGTGGGAAATCTCGGCGCTGAAATTGAGCCACGAGGAAATCCTGTCCCAGCTAAGGACGACGGTCCCTATCGCGATAAGCGCGAGGGTAAGGACGGCGAGCTTGGAGAAGCGCTCGAGCGTTTTTTGGCCAAGGCTGAAAAGGGGGCCTGGCCGGCCGTCGGCCGCTCGTCGGCCGTCCGAGCTTTCGCGGGCTTCCCGCTCCCCTTCCCAAGGCCGGCGGGCTGAGGCGGGCCGAGCGAAGCCGGGCCTTTGCCCTTTTCCTTTCCTATTAGGACGCGCGTCGAGCGCCCGAGGCAGGGCAAGGGCCAGATCAAGAAGCAGGCTTCCCAGGCCCTCAAGCCTAAGGAGCGTCGCCTCGACGATCCCTCGCCCGCGCCTGCGGGACGGCCTCTGCCGCCGCGCCTTTTTCGCCTGCGAGATACGGGGCCACACTTCCTGCGAAAAGCCGGATTCGGGGCGCGGAAGCCGCGGCCTCGATTTCGCGGCCGGGGACGGTCTTCGGCGCTTAAAAACGCGCTGATCCTCAAGGCGATCAAAGTTCATGGCTCGATTATCGACATTTTCCGCTTCCGGCATTATACTAAGGCGCTATGCTCAAGGCCATACTTGCCGCCTTCGCTCTGGCGGCCATCGCGAAACTGTTTTTGTTCGACGTCGTTATTGCCGATGGTAATTCCATGGAGCCTACAATCAGTTCCGGGGCCGTCCTCTTCGTCAACAAGGCGCGCTACGGCCTTCGCCTCCCTTTCGGGAATAGGTACATAATACGCTGGTCGCAGCCGGAGGAAGGGGACGTCGTGGTCTTCCTGTCCCCCACAGGCGGCGCGACGGTGAAACGAGTAAGCTCCCCGCCCCTGAACGGGATGTTCATCGCGCGGGGGGACAATCCGAGCATTTCCTACGACTCGCGCTCCTTCGGGCCGGTCTCCGTAGACGCGGTTATAGGGCGCGTCATGGGGGGACGATGAGCGGCCTGCCAAGGCGAAGGATCGTCGCGGCGATTTTCGCGTTCGCCGTTTTTTCGATCTATATCCTCGCGCGCTACGCGTTTTTGGCCGGAGAGCGCGCCAGGGAGATAGCCGCGCCCCGCCCCGCCGGAAGCCGGGGCGCCATAGTCGACCGAAACGGCCGCATACTCGCCGCCGAGGCGCGCCGCTACGACATTCACGTAAGACCGCCGCAGGACAAAAACCCGGAGATGCGGGCGCAGCGGGCGGCGGCGCTTGCAGAAAGCCTGGCGCCGATCCTCGGCCTGAGCCGGGATTTCATCGCCGCGCGCATAGCCTCGGCGGACAAGGAATTCGTCCTGCACAGGAGCGTCCACGCCTCGGTAGTGGACGAGATACGCGCCGCGCAGGACAGGGCCGAGGGAAGGCTCTCCGGCGTCACGGCGCGGCCCGTTCCCTTCCGGGTTTACCCGGAGCGAAGCCTCGCCGCGCAGATAGTCGGCTTCGTCGGCGCGCAGAACGAGGGGCTTGAGGGCGTCGAGTTCGCCTTCAACGCCGCCCTTTCCGGCCGGGATTCCGGCGGCGCCGGCAGCCAGGTGGTTCTTACGATAGACGCGAACGTCCAGCACATTCTGGAAAGCGTCTCGACCCGGGTCCTTAGGGAAACCGGCGCGGAAAGCGTGATGTTCATGGCGATGGATCCGCGCACGGGGGACATCCTAGGATCGGCGGTCGTTCCCGGCTTCGATCCGGGGGACATCAGATCGACGAACCCCAGCCTTTTCAGAAACAGCGTCGCGATGAATCAGTACGAGCCGGGATCCGTGTTCAAGGTTTTTTCGGTGGCGGCGCTTTTGGAGGCCGGTATCATAAGCCCGCAGACGAGGTTCTACTGCGACGGCCATTACGAGCGCACGTTCCCCGGCGGCGAGACGGTAAGGATTTCCTGCTGGCAGACATGCGGCTGGGTTACGCCCAGGGAAATAATCTCGCTTTCCTGCAACGTGGGCGCGGCGCGCGCCGCCGAAATGTACGACGCGCATCTTTTTCACCGGGACCTGGCGAATTTCGGCTTTGGATCGGCGACCGGAGCCTGGGTAAACACCGAAACCTCCGGCAGCTTCGCCGACCCGCGCCTTTGGTCCGGCAGAAGCCGCCAGTCGATCTCCTTCGGGCAGGAAATAGCCGTTTCCGCGCTGCAGGTCATGCAGGCGGCCACGGTCATCGCCAACGAGGGAAAGCTCGTTCCCCCGAGGATCGTTTCCCACGTCGTCGCCCCCGACGGCTCGATCTCGAAATGGGAAAACCCCTTGGGCGGCGAGCGCCAGGTGGTGAGCGCGAGGACGGCGCGCGAGGTGCTGGGCTACATGCGGGACGCGGCGACCTTCGCCGGAACGGGCTGGCGCGCCGACATGGCGGACCTTAACCTTGCCGTAAAAACGGGGACGGCGCAGATACTCGAGCAGAGCGGCGGCTACGTCTCCAGCGCCCTGGCGATCCTGCCGGCGGAAAACCCCTCGCTGATCCTTTACGTCGTGATCACCAAGCCGCAGGGCGAAACCTTCAGCTCGCGCATCGCGGCGCCGGCCATACGCGACGCGGCCGAGCTCATTGTCGACTATAGGGGCATTCCTCGCGGCAGAAACCGCGTCGTCAGCCATACCGGCGCCGTGAACGTGGTCGCCGAAGTCCTTCCGCGGATGGGCGCCGTGGTTCCGGACTTTACGGGCCTTTCGAAGCGGTCTCTTTTGCCCCTGCTCCTTCGCGACGACATCAACGTCGAGATCGTCGGCGAGGGCTGGGTGCGCCGCCAATATCCGCCGCCCGGGGAACAGGCCGCGCCGGGGATGACCCTGCGCCTGGAGCTTGAGTAGCGGCTCGCGCGGCCCCGCCGCATCCTGCGCCTGGAACGCGAACGCGGCCATCCTTCGCGCCGCCTATCCCGGCCTTCTCCGGTCGCTTTCAGGCGCGGAGCTTCCTTCCGGCCTGAGCGTGCAGGCCGCCGCCTCCGGCGCGCCGGCCCTGCTTCGCGGCTGCGTCCGCGCGCACTCGGCGCGCGACCCGGAAAAAGAGGCGGCGCGCCTGGCTCGGGAGCTGCTTGGCCGCGCGGAGCCGGGCGCGCCGGCCTTGGCGCTGGGCTTCGCCCTGGGCTACGCGGCCGAGGCTATCGCCGCGCTCGATCCGCGAAGGCCCATAATAATCGTCGAAAAAGATCCGGCGCTCCTTCGCCTGGCCTTCGAGCTTAGGGATTTAAGCGCCTTTCTTTCAAGGCCGGGAATCGCCTTCGCCGTGGACGCGGAAGGCGCCATCGGCGCGCTCGCCATTTTCGCGAAACGGGCGAAAGAAAGCGCCGCGCGCGACGGAGCCTTCGCGCGCCGCCCGCTGGTGATACGGAGCCGCGCGCTAAGCGATGAGGACGCCGGATGGTACGACGAGGTCGAAAACCGAGCCCTGGCCTGGGCCTCCCAGGGCGAGGTGAACGGCGCAACCTTGGCCCGATTCGCCCGGCGCTGGACGCGCAACGCGGCGCGCAACGCCCGCGCGATACGGGATCTGCCCGGCATCGCGCGGCTGGCCGCCCGTCTGCGCTCGGCCGGCCCGCTTCCGGCGCCGGCCTTTCTTGCCTGCGCCGGCCCAAGCCTTGACAACGCCGCGCCGTACCTCGAGGAAATACGCGAGCGCTGCATAGTCGTCGCGGTGGACACAAGCCTTCGCTTCCTGCGCTCGCGCGGCGTGGAGCCGGACTTCGTGGTAACGGTCGATCCCCAGTTCTGGAACGGCCGGCACCTGGATTTCTGCCCCCGTCCCCCGGGCGCCTATCTCGGGGCGCGCCTGGTCGCCGAATCCGCGGCCTATCCCTCGGCACTGCGCGCCGACTTCGAAGGCGCCTTCCTTTGCGGCTCCCATTTTCCCATAGGCGCCTTTATTGAAAGCCGGACGGATCCCAAAGGGCTTTTGGGCGCCGGCGGCTCGGTGGCGACGAGCGCCTGGGATTTTTGCCGCGCGCTGGGGGCCGGGGAAATCTGGGTCTGCGGCCTCGACCTGGCCTTTCCGGGCGGCAGGACCCACTTCAAGGGCGCGCTCTTCGAGGAAAAGGCGCTGCGGGAATCCGGGCGGCTGCGGCCCGCGGAAACCATGCGCAGCGCCGTCCTGCGCGACGGCGCGCCCTTTTTCGCGCGCTCCGCGTCGCGCGAGAACTCCGCGTCGCGCGAGAACTCCGCGTCGCGTGAGAACTCCGCCTCAGGCGGGCGCGTCCTTACCGACCGGCGCCTTTCCCTTTACGCCGCCTGGTTCGAAAGCGCGCTCCGCGCCGCCTCCGGCCAAAAGGACGGCCCGCGAAGCCTGCGCCTCCTTGGCGACGCCCCTGAGGACGCCGTCCTTCAGGACGCGGGCCTTCAGGACGCCGTCCTTCAGGACGCCGGCCTTGAGATTCGGGGCTTCGTTCCGGCCGGCATGAAGGAAATCCTTGGCCTGCCCAAAGCCCGCGCCGAAATCGACGAAAGGCTTGGCGCGGCCTTTTCCGCCGTCCGCGCGGAATTCGAGGCCGAGGCGCGCGCGAGGGCCGCGCGGCAGGAAAAAGCCCTTGCCGATCTGCGCGCAGGCCTTGAGCGCATCGTGGAGCTCTGCGCGCCTTCCGGCGATCGGGATCCCGCCGATGTCGAAAAGGCGCTCTCGCTTGAGCCGGCCGGGGAAATAGCGGCCTTTCTCGCCGGAAGGCCGCCTGAGGAAGAGCCCGACGCGGCGGCACGGCTTGGCGCGGTAGGCGAGGCGGCGCGCGCGGCGCGGGCCGAGATCGAGGCGTTTTTCGGATAAGGGCTCGCGCGCGACGGAAAAGCCTTGTTTTCGCGCGAAAACCGCTTGACAAAACCCAATCCCTGCGCCATTGTACCATCGCTTTAAAAAAATATTGGAGGCGCCGAATGGAAAAGAAAACAGCAAAACGCGCGTCCGGCGCGGACCACCCGGAAAAAACGGAGCGAAAGGCCGGCTGGCAGTCCTTCGTGGACGAAACCGAACGATCCCTTCTCGCTCAAAAAGCGGAAATAGTGGCCAACCTGATAGCCGGCAACAACGACTTCAAGGAAGTCATCGAGGGCATGGATTCAAAGGACCTGGCCGACGCCGCGTCCGACGACATAGACAGGCGAATGATCGAGGCCATAGGCGCCCAGGAGCTTAAGCGCCTCAAGCTGATAGACTCCGCGCTGGCCAGAATCAAGCAGGGAAAGTACGGCCTTTGCGCCAAGTGCGGCGTTCGGATTCCGCAGGAAAGGATGGAGGCGATTCCCTACGCGCTTATGTGCGTGGGCTGCAAGTCGCAGGAGGAAAGGCGCGGGCCGTAACGGCTGCCGGCCGACCGGGAAACGCGGGAGGGAATCCCGCGCCTCCCCGGAGCTACTCGACGACGGCGATGATATCGGCCATCTTCAGGATCAGATGCTCTTCCCCGTCGATTTTTACCTGGGCGCCGGCGTACTTGTCGTACATGACCCGCTGGCCGGCCTTGACCTTGATTACTTCCTTGTCGTCGCCGACCGCCACAACCACGCCCTGCTGGGTTTTTTCCTGGGCGGTGTCGGGAATGATTATCCCCCCGGCGGTTTTCGCCTCGGTCTTCTCAAGTTTCACCATGACGCGATCTGCCAAAGGCACTACTTTCATTTTTGTCCTCCATAAAATCAAACGATGTTTCGCCCGCGAGCAGGCGCGAGGCCGTTCTTGGGCGCTTGTTTCCTCGACTATACAGAAAAAAGCCCCTCGCCGTCAAGGCGCCGCATTGCCTAAAAATTAATC
>WRAL01000054.1 GCA_009780285.1 Treponema sp. | reverse complement strand
TTGGGCCTGGTCGGGGAATCCGGCTGCGGCAAGACGACTTGCGGGCGCACGATCTTAAAGCTCTACGCGCCGAGCGGCGGCAGCGTTATGTACGACGGCAAGGACATAAACGCTAAGCTGTCCCGCGGCGAGCTTTTACGCTACAAGAAAAGCGCGCAAATGATTTTTCAGGATCCCTATTCAGCGCTGGATCCAAGGATGACTATCGAAGAGATAATTTCCGAAGGCATGACCGTTCACGGCAGCATGACTCGCGCGCGGCTTGCGGAGGCCGTAAACGAGCTGCTCCTTAAAATAGGCCTTACGAATGATTTCGCGAATCGTTTTCCCCACGAGCTTTCCGGCGGCCAGCGCCAGCGAGTGGGCATCGCCAGGGCCTTGGCCGTCGACCCGGACTTTATCGTATGCGACGAGCCAATTTCCGCCTTGGACGTGAGCATACAGGCGCAAATCGTGAACCTGCTTATAAGCCTGCAAAAGGAACGCAACCTTACCTATCTTTTTATTTCCCACGACCTTTCGATGGTCAGGCATATTTCCGACAGGGTTGGAGTTATGTATTTGGGGAACTTGGTTGAGCTTGCGCAAAGCGAGAGCCTTTTTTCCGAGCCAAAGCATCCCTACACCAAGGCGCTGATTTCCGCGATCTTGACGGCGGACCCTGATTTTGAAAAAAACAGGCCGCGCCAAAAACTGCGGGGCGAGATTCCAAGCCCTATAAGCCCGCCTTCGGGCTGCAAGTTTAGAACTCGTTGCCCTTACGCCGACGCTTCCTGCGCCGCCGCCGCGCCCGATCTGCGCGAAACAAGCCCGGGGCATTTCGCGGCTTGCTTTAAGGCCGAAGCTTTTTAGGTTAAGGGGGAATTATGCTGAGCGAAGCGTCAATCGAAAGGCTGCTTGACAGGGCTTTGGAAGTAGGGGATTTCGCCGAGGTTTTTTGCGAGCGAAACCATCAAAGCCTGATAACCGCCGACACGCAAAAGGTCGAGACAAGCTCGATAGGAACCGAGGCCGGGGTTGGCCTGCGAATTTTTCGCGGGGTCGAGGAGATATACGTTTATTCGGACGGGCATTCCGAGGAAAACGCCCTAAAGCTGCTTGAGCAAACGGCGCAAGGAATGTCAGGCGGCGGCCATAGAACGAAAAAACCTTTTAATCCCGCTAGTTACAAAAACGCGCAGTCTATAGGCAGGCTCCACACGGACGTAGATTACGGGAAAAAACTGGATGTCGTAAACAGGGCGCTTGGAGCCGGCAAGGGTTATGCTCCCGAGATTGGGCAAGTATTTGTCAGATATCTTGACATGTGCCAGGACGTGATAATAGCCAACAGCGATGGAGTGTTCGCCGAGGACAGGCGCGTAAAGACAAGGCTAATGATTATAGCCTACGCCCAGGATTCAGGGGGAGTCGCAAGCGGCTGGCAAGGGCCCGGCGCGATGAAGGGCTTTGAATTTTATGAAAGCCTTGATATAGAAAATTATGCGCGAGATGCGGCGCGCATGGCCGCGACCATGCTTCGTGCCGAAAAATGCCAAGGCGCCCGTATGCCGGTGGTTGTCGCCAACGGTTTTGGCGGCCTGATCTTTCACGAGGCCTGCGGCCATAGCCTGGAGGCAAGCGCCGTGTCAAAAGGAACATCGGAATTTTCCGGGAAGATGGGCCAGCTTGTCGCAAGCCCGCTTGTAACCTTGATCGACGACGGATCGATTAAAGGCGCCTGGGGTTCCCTGTCGGTGGACGACGAGGGAACGCCCACTCAAAAAAACATTTTAATAGAAAAAGGCGTTTTGAAATCCTACATGGTTGACAGGCTCGGCGCGCTGAAGATGGGCATGCCGGTTACAGGCTCGGCCAGGCGGCAGAATTACCGCTTTGCGCCAACCTCGCGCATGACGAACACCTACATAGAAAGCGGCGCAAGCGACGCGCAGGAGATAATCGCCGCCACGGAACGCGGGCTTTATGTCCGGCAGATAAACGGCGGCTCGGTTAATCCGGCGACGGGGGACTTTAACTTTGCCTCCTCCGAAAGCTACCTGATCGAAAAAGGCAAAATAGGCGCTCCGGTAAGCGGCGCGACCCTTATTGGAAACGGCCTTCAGGCACTTAAAAACGTTGACATGGCCGCCGGGGACTCGGCGATTGGCGAAGGCTACTGCTTCGCCGGAAGCGGCGCGCTTTTTATAGGCGCGGGGCAACCGACGGTGCGCATTTCCGAGATGACCATTGGGGGTGTAAGGTGATGGATTCCTTTGTTGAGTTGTTTTCAAAAAAAGCAAAGGCCCGCGGCCTCGATAGGCTGCATTTTCATGTCGAGGAAATGGAAAAGCGGAATTTGTCGGTGTTTAACGGCGAGGCCCAGCGCTCAGGCGCTTCACGCGAAACGCTTTTTTTTGTTGAAGGGAAATATAAAGATTTTGCGGGAAGCGCTTACGCGGCAAATCCCCGCGAGGAAATTATCGAGAAACTGATTGAAAGCATAATACAAACGGCGTCTTGGAATAAAGCGCCGTATTTGGGGAAGCCCATTCATGCCTTGGAGCCACCTCGAAATAATGTCGCCGATTTTGAAAGCGGCAGGCTTGCCCGGACGCTGCTCGACGCGGAAAAATTTGCCCGGGATCAAGCCCCTAAGACCGAAGCGTTTACTGTGGAGGTTTCCCAAAAAACCAGAACGGTAACGCTGTTCGATTGTGATGGCGCGGGAAGGCGCATGTCGGATATAGTCGGCTTTTTTTCGCTGGACGTCGGCGTAATGGCGAAAAACGATGGTCAGGCCCAAACGGCGCATCATCACGAGCTTTTTCTTCGCGACGATCTTGACTACAAGGAAATAGCCGCTCGCGTCGCGCGGGAAGCTTCCGGCATGTTGAACAGCGGCGCTTGCGCGAGCGGCCGTTACAAGGCCGTTATACGGAACAGCGCCTTTGCCGAATTGTTCGGCGCTTTTTTGCCTTCTTTTTTCGCGGAAAAGTGTCAGAACAAAATGAGTTTTTTAACGGGGATGCTAAACAGCCCTATAGGCAGCCGGGCTTTCAGCGCATACGAGGATCCGGCCGGCCTGATCCGCCGCCGCTTCGACGACGAAGGAACTCTTACCGAAAGAAAAACAATCGTCGATAAAGGAAGGCTAAGCGATTATTTTCATAACGCGCGTACCGCGGCCTTGGATCCGGGAAAGCGCAAATCGAACGGCAATGGCTTCCGGCAAAATTACAACGAGGGCATTTCAAGCGCCTATACGAACGTCGTTGTCGAAGGCGCTCAAAAAACGTTGGCCGGCCTGCTTTCAGGCATGGACGAGGGCCTGCTTGTAACCGAGTGCGATGGAATTTTCGCCGGAATAAACCCCGCCTCCGGCGATTTTTCCGTTCTGGCGAAAGGATATATGGTTAAGGGCGGGGGCCTGTCCCGGCCTGTAAGCGGAATAACGATTGGCGGGAACTTGGTCGATCTGCTTTCCGCCGTGGAGGAAACGGGCTCGGATTATATTGTCATCCAAAGCAACACCGGCGTCGTGAAATCCCCTTCCGCCCGCCTTTCGGGCATTGTTGTTACGGGCGCGTAAAATAGCGCTTGCGCCGGGCGCGAAGCCGGCGCATAATTCCGGTATGGAAAACAAAAGCGGAAGCGCTGCGGCGCTGGACGAAAGGGCCGAACGCGCGAAGTGGTTTTGCGAGGCGCGCTTCGGGATGTTCATTCACTGGGGGCTTTACGCGATACCGGCGCGCGGCGAGTGGGTTCGCGGCGCGGAGCGCATGGAGCGCGACGAGTATATGCGCTATTTCGACGAGTTCGCCGCCGAGCGCTGCGATCCGCGCGAGTGGGCGGCGCTGGCAAAGCGCGCGGGGATGAAGTACGCCGTCCTTACCGCCAAGCACCACGACGGCTTTTGCCTTTGGGACACGGCGCTTTCCGATTTCAAGTCCACGCTGGCGCCTGCGCGCCGCGACTTCGTGGCGGAGTTCCTCGAAGCCTTCCGCGCCGAGGGCATTCGCGTCGGGCTTTATTTTTCGCTTATAGACTGGCATCACCCGGACTTCCCGCACTTTGGCGACAGGCATCACCCAAGGCGCGACGATCCGGCGGAAGGAAACGAGGCGCGCGACTTCGAGCGGTACCTGCGCTTCATGCACGGCCAAATTCGCGAGCTTTTGACCGGCTACGGCCGGCTGGACCTGATGTGGTTCGATTTTTCCTACGACGACATGAGCGGCGAAAAATGGAAGGCCGGCGAGATCATGCGCATGGCGCGCGAGCTTCAGCCCGGAATGCTCGTGGACAACCGGCTTGAGGCTTCCGGCGACACGCACGGCGCGATCCTCAAGGCGGATCCGCCTGAATCCGCCGGCGACTTCGCCTGCCCGGAGCAGATCGTCCCGCCTGAGGGCCTGCGCAACGAGCTTGGACAGGCCGTTCCCTGGGAAGCCTGCATCACGCTTAACAACAACTGGGGCTATCATTCCGGCGACCGGCATTGGAAGGATTCAAGCCTGGTGATTCGGATGCTGGCCGAGTGCGTTTCCAAGAACGGGAATCTTCTATTGAACGTAGGCCCCAACGCAAGGGGAAAAATCCCGGCTGAGTCGGCGCGCATCCTCGGGGAAGTGGGGCGCTGGATGGACGGCAACGGCGCGGCGATTTACGGCTGCGGCTCATCCGGCCTTGAAAAGCCGGAGTGGGGGCGCTTTACCCGGCGTGGCCGGCTCCTTTACGCGCACGTCCACGAGGCCCGCGCCGGGGGAATCTGCCTTGCGGGAATGGCCGGGCGCATCGAAAAAATGCGCCTCCTGCGCGACGGCAGCGAGCTGCTCCCCGGCCGCCACTGGAACCTCAAGCCTTATCCGGAGCACGCCTTTTTCTTTTTGAACGCCGACACGCTGGACAACTATCCCCTGCCGGATCCGGCCGGCTCGGTGGTGGAGATTACGTTGAGGGAATAGGGTACCCCTGCGCTAATACGCGTTCTTACTCCGTGCCCTCCGTGGTTAATTCTCTGAAAAAATGGCTTCCGTGTCGCGAGCCTATTTTTTCCGCTTTTTCCGCGCGTCGCGAAGCTTCTTTCGCGCAAGCTCGGCGGCGCGGAAGAGGGCGCAGATCGCCGGCCTGTAGGGATAGTCCCAGCTTCCCGGCTGGCGAAGGATTTCCCCGCCAAAACCGGTTTTAAAGCGGTAAAGTCCGGACATCGGATGCGCAGGGTCGTCGTCGGGCGGAATGCCGAAAAAGTCGTAGCCGGCGCAGCCTGCGGCCTTCGCGTCGCGCATGGCTTGCCATTGCAGCGCGTAGGGCGCCATAAGGCCGCGCTTCACGCCGGATGAGGCGCCGTAAAGGTAGACGGCCTGGAGCTTCCGGCGCAGGGCGACAAGGCCGGCAAGGCAGTCGCCTTCATGCCAGGCCGTGTAAAGGCTTATGTCCGTGTCCGCGCAAAGCGCGCATTCCTCGAAAAGCGCCTTGTAGTAGCGCTCGCCGTGGATCGCTATGCCGTCCCGCTCGGCCGTTTCGAGCAAAAGCCCGTAAAAAGCGGCCAGATCGCTTTCCAGCGCCGGATCGCCGGGCGAGCTTGCGCGAGCCTCAACGCCCCGCCTCTGCGCCAGGCCGATATTGTAGCGCCATTTGGGCTTCATGCCGGCAAGGATCGCCTCCTCGTCCCGCGCGATATCGACGACGACGGTATCAGGCGGCTGAATGTCGGCGCCCGCGCGCCTGAAGGGAGGCTCGAGGATCTCCGGCCTTTCATCCCGGCCAACGGTCCAGGGCGGATCGAATCGAATAAAGGCAGTGGACCGCGGAAGATGGGGGCGAAGCTCCTTGGCAAGCAGGGCAAGCGCGTGGCCTCGCGCGGCATCGTCGCGATGCGGGCTCTCCGGGATTTCAGGCCCAAGCGGAACGTAGGCCATGCGTAGCCCCGGCGCGATCTTCCGGCAGAGCGCCAAAAGCGGGCGCGTCTCGCCGGGCGCCCATTCCACGACAAAGGCGCGCGCCTCCCAGCCAAAGCGCGCCTTGAACGCGCCCCAGAGCGCCGATTGCAAAAAGGATTCCGCGCGCTCGCAGGCCCGGAGGTCGGCCCTTTCGACGCGCGGCAAGGGCGCGTCTTTCAGTTTACCTTGCCTTCGGCGATGACGCTCGTTCGCACCGGCTTTCCCCCGATGCAAAGGCGCCTTCCCTCGGAAACGACCTCGTGGCCGCTGACCGCGATGGGGCAGGCGAAAAAGGAATCTATGTCGATTTCCGCAGGGGCCCGGACGCTCGGCGCGGCTATTCCCTCCGGAAGAAGCCGCGCGCCGGTGGGCGCGTCGCCCGCGTCCAGCGCTTCGCAGCGTTCGGCGCCGGCGACGCCGCCGTTGTCGCCGGCGGCCAGAAGCATGCCTTGGGATTTTACCCCGCGCAGCTTGGCCGGCTTCAGATTGTACGCGACGATTATCTTTTTACCCAAAAGCTGTTCCTCGGTATAAAAGCCGACAAGTCCGGAAACTATCGTGCGCTCCTCGCGGGCGCCGGTCGATCCCTCGCCGACTTCCAGCGAAATAACGTAAAGCTTGTCGGCGTTGGGATGGCGCTCGACCTTTTCGATGCGCGCCACGCGAAGGTCAAGCGCGTCCTCGAGCTTCGCCGCCTTCGGCGCGCTCGCCGAACCGGCGCTCGCCGTGCCGGCGACTTCCGCCTGCCGCTCGCTTAGGTTGCCGGAAAACTTTTCCCGCAGGCGCGCGATCTCGTCGTCCTCCAGCTTGGAAAAAAGGAGCGAGCTTTCGATCTTGCGCAGGGGCAAAAGCCCGACCGGGTTTCCCAGGTTGCTCCAGTCGAAGGTCTCGCGGATTTTCAGCCCGAAAAACAGGACTATCGCCGCGGCCGTCTGCGGAAGGAAGGGGTCGATCATGATAGCGATGTCGCGAACGACGTGGGCGAGATCGCGAATCACGGCCTTGGCTTTCGGCGGGTCCTCCTCGCGCAGTCGCCAGGGCTCCGCGTCCTGAAAATATTTGTTGGCGAGCGAGCAGAGCGAAAAAATGTCCTTGAAGGCGTCGCGCAGCTCGGCGCGTTCCATCTTGGCTGTTACCTCCGCCTGAATCTCCCGCACCTGCGCCCACAGCTCGCCGTCGCTCGGGCCTTCGGGCAGCTCGCCCTCGTAATAGCGCGCGATGAAGGAAATCGTCCGGTTGACGAGGTTGCCGAGGTTGCCGATAAGCTCGCCGTTGACCTTTTCCTGGAAATCCTTCCAGGTGAACATCACGTCGGCCTTTTCCGGGCGGTTGTAGTAAAGGTAGAAGCGCCAGACGTCCGGCGGAATGCCGGTGTCCATCGCGTCGCTTCCGAACACGCCCACGCCGCGCGACTTGGAAAACTTGCCGCTTTCGTAGTTAAGGTACTCGCTGGACGACATGTGGTGAAGCATCGTCCATTCGCGCCCAGATCCGATGAGGCTCGAGGGAAAAACCACCGTGTGAAAGGGGATGTTGTCCTTGCCGATAAACTGGAACAGCTCGACCTCGTCCGGGCTTTCCCACCAGTAGGCGACGAATTCCTGCCAGGTGGGGAATTTTTTTACCTGCGAGGGAAGGCGGCAGATGTCCGCCATGCCGGAGGCCAGCTCCTCGCCCAGCTCGCCGGCTATGGAAATGTAGCCTATGGGCGCGTCGAACCAGACGTAGAAAACCTTGTCGCGGTAGCCGTCCTTGGGAACGGGGATTCCCCACTTTAGGTCACGGGTGATGGCGCGTTCCTTGAGGCCGTCGCGTATCCAGGCCCTGCTCATTTGGACGGCGTTATGCGCCCAGAAGCCCTTGACGCTGGCCTCGGCGATCCAGGCTTCCAGCCTGTCCTTTATTTTGGGAAGGTCGATGTAGAGGTGCATGGTCGAGCGAGGAACGGGCGCGGAGCCGCAGACCGCGCATTGCGGCTCTTT
>WRAL01000053.1 GCA_009780285.1 Treponema sp. | reverse complement strand
TTAGGGCGTTAAAAGGGTATGTACCCTCCGAAAATCACCTTACCCAAACAACAACCCCGCCATTCATGGCGGGGTTGTTGATCCAGCGCGGCGCTCTTTGTGGGGGGCGGATGGCGAAAAAAAGAAAAGCCCGCGCCGCGTCTTCGGCCGAGGAGTCGCGCAGCTATACGATGAGCCGGGTAAAAGGCTCGGACACAAAAATCGAGGTGGCGCTTCGCAAGGCTCTCTGGCGCTCCGGCCTTCGTTACAGAAAAAACCATCCCCATTTGCCGGGAAAGCCGGACATCGCCCTTACCAAGCATAAAATCGCGATTTTTTGCGACGGGGAATTTTGGCATGGCAAAAACTGGCAAGCGGTAAAGGCCAAGCTCGGCGCGCGCCGCGACTATTGGATAAAAAAAATCGAGCGCAACATAGAACGTGACGGCGAAAACGAGCGGCGCCTTGCGGCGCTGGGTTGGACGGTGATTCGTTTTTGGGGCAAGGATATTCAAAAAAACCTGGAGCTTTGCGTCGCCGAAGTGCAGGAAGCGATCCTTGCGGCGCAGGCCGGCGCCGCCTACAAGGATTGCCCCTTCGACGAGGCGCAATCCCTGTCCGCCGAGGAAGCGCCGGATTACCTTTAGGCTTTTCCCCGCGCGGCCCTGCGCAGGCGGTCGTTTATCGCAAGGCCAAGCCCGCGTTCCGGCGCGAGCTGCGCGTGAATGCCGTTGATTCCCGCGACGTCCGGCGCGTCAAGCGAATGCAGTGCCTGGAAAAGCCTTGCCGCCGCCTCGATGTCGTCGCCCGTTTCGCTCAGGGTTTCGATGACCGCGCCTCTGTCGCCCGGGCCGGAAATCCAGGCCTCGCGCGAGGCGCCGTCGAAAAAAAGGTAGGCGCGGTCGGCGGAAAAGCTCAGCGCCCGCATCGCCTCGCCCGAATGCGCGGCAAGATCGCGGCGCGGCGCGTAATGGCTTGCAAGAAGGCCGGGGGAGGGCAGGGCGGGACTTGCGCGCTCCGCCTCGTCAAGCAGGCTCGCGCCGGCGCTCACCGGCCCAATCACGCTTTCGATGGCCTCTCGCGAAACGCCTCCCGGCCTGAGTATGCGCGCCTCGGAAACATCCAGCACCGTGGATTCCACGCCGATGCGGCAGGGGCCGCCGTCCAGAATAAGCGCGACCTTGCTCCCCAGGGCCTCGTCCACATGGTGGGCCAAGGTCGGGCTGAGCCGTCCAAAGGGATTCGCGCTGGGAGCGGCAATCGCCCCGCCGGAAAGCTCGATAAGCCTGCGCGCCTGCGCGTGATCCGGAAGTCGCGCCGCGACCGTGGAAAGCCCGCCGGAAACCAAATCCGGAATCGCGGCGTTTTTCGGCAAAACAAGGGTAAGCGCGCCCGGCCAAAGCGTTTCGGCAAGCGCCTGCAGCCTTTGGCGCGAGCGCGCGTCCAGCGCGTCAAGGTCGGCCACTTCGCCCAGCGCGCCCGGCTCGGCAATGTGGACGATCAAGGGGTCGAAGCGCGGCCGGCCCTTGGCGCTGAAAATTTTGGCCAGCGCTTCCGGGTTGCGCGCGTCGCCGCCAAGCCCGTAGACCGTTTCCGTGGGAAAGGCCACCAGCCGGCCGGAGCGCAGGATTTGGGCCGCCCGCTCAAGCGCCTCCTCGTCGATTTTCGATACAGGCATGGCTACAGGGTAGCGAAAACCGCGCGCCGGCGGCAAGGGGGCTCAATCGCGGCGCCGCGCGCTGGACAAAATCGGTCAAAAAGCTATAATAGGAGAAGCGCCTACAAAACGGCGCCTTATTGCGAGCTTGGAGGTAGCCACATGGCTTCTGTTGGAAAAAAAAGGCCCGTGGAAAAGGGAAAATCGGAAATGGCGAAAAAATTTCGCTCGAATCCGCTGCTTTACGTGGGCACTTTTATCATTCTGGTGATCGTCGTCGTCGCTTTTGTCTTTGTTACGCCGGCCGGTATGTTTTTGGACGGTTTTGGAGAGGACGACGGCCTGACTTTTGGCTATTACGACAGGACTCCCATCGCCTTCTCCCCCGGCAATTTTTTCGCCGAGGAATACGAATGGCGCATGAGGCAGATGCAGATGATGGCGGGCGGGCAGCCGCTTTCCTGGTGGGACGAATTTCAGGTTTGGTCGGCGGCCTTCGAGTCGGCGGCAATTCACCAGTCCATTCTCAGCGCCATGCAGCGCGCCGGCTTCGAGCCGCCGGAGCGCTCGGTGGACAGGGAAATGGCGCGGCTTCCCATGTTCGCGGAAAACGGCCGCTTTTCCCAAGCGCTCTACAGGCAGCTCGACGAATCGAGGCGCCGCTCGATCTGGCGCCGCGTGCGAGAGGACCTTATCAAAAACCGCTTCCTGGACGACGCGCACGGGCTTCCAACCCCTTCCGCCGAGGCGCGCTTTATAGGGACGATGGCCTCCACCGAGCGCAGCTTCGAGATGGCCGTTTTCCCTTCCGGCTCTTTTTCCCTCGCCGAGGTTTCGGCCCACGCGGCGCAAAGCCCGGAATTGTTCCGGAACGCCGTCGTTACCTTCATGTCGATCCTTGGCGACGCGGACGACGCGCTGCGAATAATTTCTTCCATTAACAACGGCGACATTTCCTTCGCCGAGGCCGCCGCGCTGTATTCGGATCCGGCCTTTGGCTTTGCCGATCGCGAGATGCGCAGGGCGATGGCCTACGATCTGCGCGAGGAGCTTCTTGACGATGCGACCCTCGCGCTGGCGCTTTCGCTCCTGCCGGGCGATCTTGCGCCTGTCGCGCGCTCCGACGGCGGCTGGGCGATCGCGCTTGGACACGGCCCGGCGGCGCAGGCCGACCTTGGCGACCCCTGGGTCAGGGAGGGGATCGAGGCGCACATGCGCAACCTTCCCTTCGAGACCCTCGAGGCAATGGCGCTCGAGCGGGCGAGCGCCTTCGACGCCAACGCGCGCGCCTATGGGGTGGACGTGGCTTTCGCCATGCAGCCGGAGGCGACCAGGCGTTCCTTCGGCCCCGTGCCGATAAACTATGGCGGCTCGGGCATGTTTCAGGACCTGGGCGCGCAGGGCGTAGCCGAGCTTTCCGGCGCCTCCTCGAACGAGCATTTTTGGCGAACGGCGTTTTCGGCCGAGCTTTTCCAGCCCTCGCCGTCCATCGTTCAGGGCGGGAACGTTATCGTCCTTTTCCCCCTTGAGGAAACGGAGGCCGGCGACGGCGGCATTCAAAGCGTGGCCGATGCCTACGAAAACTACTGGATTCTCAATATGACCGGCGACCTTATCACCCAGCATGTGATGGACAGCCCAAGGCTTGACAGGGACAGGTTCTGGGACACGGTTTCCCGCATTATCTCGCCCATGGATACCATGGACTTCTGGCAGTAGGCTTCCTTGGCGCAGGCGGCAGTCGATTTAGGCGGGCGCGGCTTTTCCTTTGGGGGCAAGACCCTTCTTTCCGGACGCGATCCGGATGCCGCCGCCCGCCGCGCCGCCGACGCCGCGCCTCTTTCCGAGGGGACGCTCTTTCTTTGCCCCTCGCCGCTTTTCGGCCACGGGCTTTCACGCCTTTTAGCGAGGATTGAGGCCTCCGCCGGCTGCGCCCTTCTATGCGTCGAGGCCGAGGACGAGCTTCGCGCGCTTTCCCGCGAAAAAATTCCCCATGAGATTGCGTCGCGCGAGCTTTTTCGCCTGACCGACTGCGTCGGCGCGGAAGAGCTTTGCGCCTTTGTCCGGCGCGAATGGGGCGCGCGCGCCTTTCGGCGGGTCGAGGTGGCGCGGCTTAACGGCGGCTGGCAGCTTCACCGCGAGCTTTACGAGGGCATGGCGCAGGCATTAAGGCGGGAGATCGCGCTTGACTGGGGCAACGCGCTTACCATGGCGGCCTTGGGGCGCGGCTACGCGAAAAACGCCCTGCGCAACCTTGCCCGCGCGGCCGGCGGCCCTTCGCTTAAGGCGCTTTCCTTTGGCTCCTGTCCGACGCTGGTTCTTGGCGCCGGGCCTTCGATGGACGGCGCTCTGGACGCGCTGGCCGCTCGCTTTGGCGAAAGCTTGCGCGACCCTGAACTGCGGCCCTTTCGCATAGTCTGCGCCGACACCTGCCTGCCGGCCTTAAAGGCGCGAGGCCTTCGCCCGGATCTGGCCGTCGTCCTGGAAAGCCAGTTTTGGAACGTCGGCGACTTTGTCGGGCTTAGCGGCTGGGACGTGCCTGTGGCCGCCGACCTTTCGGCCCTGCCGCGAACGGCCGAGGTTTTATCCGGAGGCGCGCGTTTTTTTTTCACCCGTTGGGCCCCCTTGCGCCTTTTCGACCGCCTAAAAGCCCAAGACTTTCTTCCGCCGGAAATGCCGGCCTTGGGTTCCGTGGGCCTTAGCGCCCTGGCCATCGCCCTTGCTCTTTGCGACGGCCCGGTTTTTGTTTCCGGCCTTGATTTTTCCTTTGGAATCGACCTGTCCCACGCGCGCTCCAGCCCCAGGCATTTGGCGGTCCTACGCCAGTGGAACAGGTTTTCCGGCATAGCCTTGGCGCGCTCGGCCTTTTCCGACGGCGTCTTTCCGCTTGAGCCGGAACAGCCCGGCGCGAACCTTCGCTCGACCGGCGCCATGCGCGGCTACAGGGAATTGTTCGACCGGGAATTCGGCAGCCACGAGCGACTTTCGGGTTTTTCGCCGAGCGACGAGCGGGCTTTGCGCGCCCTTGCCTCAGGCGCGCCTCGAATCCGCGCCACGATTCCGGCGCCGCGACCCAACGGCGATGATCTGCGGCTTTTCGCCCGGGCCGAGCTTGACGCGCTCGATAGATTGCGGGCCGAGATCTCGGCTGAAGGCGCGAGCGGCCTTGCCGAGCCTTTATCCGAATGCGACTATCTCTGGGCGCATTTCCCGGACGCGCCCCGGCGCGCCGCCGACCTTGCCGGCCTTTGCGCAAGCCGCTGTGACGCGGCGGCCTCATTTTTCAGGCGCGTCCTTGCCGAAATAGGCCCCTTCGCCGCGCTTTGGGAAAGGCTGGGGGCAGGGCCCTAAGGCGTGGGTTTTGGAGGCGGGCGAAAGTCCGCCCCCGCCGCATTGACGAATCCCCCCGCATCACGTAGAATAACCACAGAAAACATTGAAACGGAGGCTTCATGAAAATCGCGATTAACGGCTTTGGGCGCATAGGGCGCCTGGTGTTTCAGGCGCTCGTTGGGCAGGGCCTTTTGGGGAAGGACAAAATAGACGTCGTCGCCGTCGTCGATCTTTCCACCGACGCCAAATATTTCGCCTATCAGCTTAAATACGATTCGACGCAGGGGCGCATGGCCGCCGACATAGGCGTGAAGGGCGGCGACGTCCTTACCGTCAACGGGCACGAGATCAAGTGCCTTTCGGGAAAGGGCCAGACGCCGGACACGCTGCCCTGGAAGGAAATGGGCGTCGAGTACGTGCTTGAATGCACCGGCGTCTACAATACCGAGAAAGCCTACGGCCACATCGCCGCCGGCGCGAAAAAGGTAATCCTTTCGGCCCCCGGAAAGTCCGGCGACGACTCCAAGCCGATCAAGACCGTCGTGATGGGCGTGAACGAGGGCGAGTACGACGCGGCCAAGCATCACGTCGTTTCCAACGCCAGCTGCACGACCAACTGCCTCGCTCCCCTGGTGCACGTTCTTTTGAAAGAAGGAATCGGCGTCGAGGCCGGCCTGATGACCACGATCCACGCCTACACCGCGACGCAGAAAACCGTGGACGGCGTTTCGTCCAAAGACTGGCGCGGCGGCCGCGCGGCGGCGATCAACATTATCCCCTCGACCACCGGCGCGGCGAAGGCCGTCGGCGAGGTTCTGCCCTCGACCAAGGGCAAGCTCACCGGAATGAGCTTCCGCGTTCCCACGCCCACCGGCTCGGTCGTCGACCTTACCTTCCGCGCCGAAAAGGACAGCTCGATCGAGGCCATCGACGGCGCGCTGAAAAAAGCGTCTCAGACATACCTGAAGGGCATCCTAAAATACTGCGACGAGGAGATCGTTTCCACGGACATCATCCACGACGAGCACACCTCGATTTACGACAGCCTCGCCACGCTGCAGAACAACCTGCCCGGCGAGAAGCGTTTTTTCAAGCTGGTTTCCTGGTACGACAACGAATGGGGCTATTCGAACAAGGTCGTCGATCTTTTGCGCTACATCGACGGCAAGTAATTGCGGTTGCGCTCGCCCTAGGGCGCGCGCTTTTTTTGCAAGGAGCTCTTTATGGAAGATGTAAAAAAAATTGAGGTGATCGGCACGATTAGGGACGGCATCGCGATAGGCGCGAAAAACATCGGGCCGATTCTTGTGAACGTGATTCTGTGGGTTTTGACGATCTGGATTCCGTATCTCAACGTCGGGACGACGATCGGCCTGGTTGTCGGCATCGTTGCCAAGGCCAGCAGGGGCGAGGCGATTTCCTTCACGGAAATCTTCGACGCGAGATATCGCAAGTACATGGGCGAATACTTTCTCGTGTCGGGCCTTGTGTTCATTGGCGCGTTCATCGGGCTGGCGTTCTTTGTCATTCCGGGCTTAGTTATTTCGATGGCGTGGATGTTCGCTCCGATGCTGACGGTGGACAAGGGGAAAAACCCGATGGAGGCCATCACGCTCAGCAACAACATCACCTACGGCAACAAGGGCAGGATATTCTGCATCGAATTGCTCGTCGCCGTGGTTTTTGGCATCGTGATAGCGATTCTTAGCTTCATTCCCGTAATCGGGCCCGTGCTTGCGTTTGCGGTTACGGTGTTTTTGATGTTTGTATGGATCGGCATTAACGCCAGTCTGTACAGGCAATTCGCGGCGAACGTTTAGCAAGGTTGCGCAAAGCCCCGCATGATCGCGCGGGCTTTGCGCAAGCCTGCCGTTTACCGCGCGACGCTAATCCGCGCAAAAAATCAGGAGGAAACATGATAAAGACCGTAAAATCCGTGGAAATCAAGGGCAAGCGCGTGGTGATGCGCGTGGACTTCAACGTGCCGATGAAGGACGGCGTCGCGCAGGACGACACGCGCATAACGGCCGCGCTTCCCACCATCGCCTACATTCTCGACAGCGGGGCTAAAAGCCTTGTTCTGATGTCCCACCTTGGCGACCCGGACAAGGACGCGGCCAAGGCGCGCGAGAAGGCCGAAAAGGACGGCAAGAGCTTCGACGAGGCCGCTTACATAAAGGGCAAGCATCGCATGGCTCCCGTGGCCGCGCGGCTTGAGGCTCTGTTGGGACGGCCGGTCATTTTCGCCGGAGAGGACGGCTGCTACGGGAAAAAGGCCTTCATCGAAGGGCAGGCCGACGGCGCCCTCGTCATGCTTGAAAACACGCGTTTTCACAAAGAGGAAACCGCCAAGGACGCGGGTGAAAGGGACAAGCTGGCGCGCGAGCTTGCGTCCTACGGGGAAATTTTTGTCAATGACGCTTTCGGTACGGCGCATCGCGATCACGCGTCCACCGCGTCCATCGCGAAATTCGCGCTGGTGGCCGTGGCCGGCTTCCTCATGGAAAAAGAAGTCAATTACCTTGAGCCAATCGTTACAAGCCCGCAGAAACCGCTTGTGGCGATCATAGGCGGCGCCAAAGTTTCATCCAAAATCGCAGTGCTTGAAAGCCTGCTGAAAAACGCCTCCGCTCTTATAGTGGGGGGGGGGATGGCATATACCTTCCTAAAGGCGCAGGGGCATCAGATTGGCAAGTCCCTGGTCGAGGACGATCAGCTTGACACGGCGCGCAAGATCCTCGCCGCGGCCAAAGAAGCCGGCGCGGAGATAGCGCTGCCGGTGGATCACGTTTGCGCGACCAGCTTCGACGCAAACGCGGCGGCGATTCCCGTTGACGGCCTGGATCTTCCGGACTCTCTTCTTGCCCTGGACGTGGGGCCGAAAACCCTGGCGCTCTACGAACGGACGCTTTCCGGCGCGAAAACGATCGTGTGGAACGG
>WRAL01000052.1 GCA_009780285.1 Treponema sp. | reverse complement strand
TAGTGTTCCGGAATATTCGGTTTGCTAAATCGCAACGTTCGATAATTCCTTGCCGGGCAAGGAATTACCTCAACCTGCATACCGTCATTTGAATATTCCGGAACACTGGTGTTCCGGAATATTCGGTTTGCTAAATCGCAACGTTCGGTAATTCCTTGCCGGGCAAGGAATTACCTCAACCTGCATACCGTCATTTGAATATTCCGGAACACTAGAGCCTTGAGATCGCCCTGCGCGACATTTCTTCATAAAGCCCGGCTTCCTCGAAGGAGTGGCGCACGAAAGGATCGTCGCCCGGCTTTCCAAGAACCATCTCCATCTCCCGCTCGTTGCGAAAAGTTATTTTTTTAAAGGAATTGCGAAAATCCTTCGCGCGCGTCTCGTAAATGCGCCGACAGATTTCCGCGCTTGTCTCGATTGACGCGGCAAGCTCGGCGCGCAGAAGAGGCGCGCCCTGAAGTTCGGCCTGCGCGTTAAGCAGGGAAAAAACGGCCAGCGCATGGCGCGCCTTGTCCTGGGCGTAGGCCTCGCGCCATTCGCGGTACGCGCCGTGGATCGCGTCCCAGCTCGCGATTTTCCCTTCCCCAATTTCCCTGCGCAGCTTGTCAACCCTAAAGGCCGGCGCGATCTGCCCGCCCATGTTTACCCATTCCTTGATCCTTTCCTCCCCGGCCGGGAAAAGCGCGGCAAGGCGAGCGTAGTCCAGATCCGGCCTTGAGTCCAGGAACGCTACTATCGTTTTCGCCGCGTACCATCTTAGCATTTGTTTGTACGCGGCAAGGCCCTCAAGCGGGCGCAGGATCGCCTGACTTCTTTTGCCGCGTTCAAGGCCCCGGCATGGAATGGCGCGGACGCGCTCGTCGTCGTTGGACACTCCGGCCTTGGCAAGCCAGCCTTCCAGCGCGGCGATCGCCGAAATTATTTCCTCGACGGTATCGGGCGCAAGGTAGTCGGTCTCGACATGCTGGGCCTTGATCGCGCGCTTGTCCCTGCGCAGCACCTTCCATGAATTGCGCTGCAGCGCATATAGGTTGTGTATCCAGAAATACGCGGGCATAAGCTCCAGCCTATTTTTATGAACATTGTTGCTAATAAGCGAAAACGGCATGGCGATATTAAGTTCGGCCGGGTACTCGCCCTTGGCTATAAGCGCGTAAGATGCGAAACGGCTTGAATGCTTGAGCGACACGGCAAGGCCGGGCCAAAAGCCGCGCCCCGCGCGAATCTCGCCGTCGTTGGCGCGGCTGTTGTGGTTCGAGCCAATCGTCGCGGCGGCCGCCATGTTGGACATGCCCTGAACAAGGCTGGCGATCAAAAACGAGTTGTTGTGGTGCTGTTCGTGCATGGGGAAAATAAGATTGTTAAGAATTTCGCAGCAGGAAACCGTGGAATTGTCCCCCAGCACGGAATGAATCAGGCGCGCGCCGTATTTAAGGCCGCAGTTCCTGCCCATGACAAAGCGCACGGCCTTGGCGCCGTAAAAAACGCGGCAGCCAAAACCGACAATGCCGTTGACAAGCTCCACTCCCTCGCCAATTTGCGTTGGCTCTTCCTCGGACGAAAGAATTGTAATGTTTTTCAGCTTGTTGGCGCCTTTGATATAGGCGCGCTCGCCTATGGCCGCGTCCTTTATGATCGCGCAGCTTTTTATCACGGCGCGGCTTCCCACCGTTCCGTATGCGCCGCGCTTGCCGCCGTAGCGCTCCTGCGTTATGCGCGCGAGCGCGGCGACCAGCTTTTCGTCGTCGCGATAGGCGGCCCACAAAAAAGCGTCGGCCGGCAGCATCTCGTCGAAGGGAAGGATCGCGCGGCCGCCGGCCTCGTTCATCACGTCGATGGTAACGCGCACTTCCTCGTCCTCGCCGTCCTTGAGCGCGCCGTTGCCGAACTTGGCGTGGTTGGTCGCCTGCATCTCGTCAACGCGCGAAAGGATGCAGAGGTCGCCGATCACGTAATGCGAGATAAGCGCGCAGTCCTGGATCGACACGTCGTCGCCAATGTCGCAGGAGACGATGGCGCTGTTCCTTATTCCGGCCGGCGCCTGAAAGTCGTGGTGGCGAAGGAGGCGGTCGCGAAGGGCGCCGAGCCTTACAAGGCCGTAAAACGAGCAGCCGCGAACAAGGCCGGGATCGAAGGGATCGCGCACAAGCACGCGGCTCCAGTCGCGGCAATAATTCGCGCGCCTTTCAAGCTCGGCTATTTCCTCTGCGCGAAGCGCGCGCCAGGCTTTGGGCGCGGGGTAAAGGGAATCGCGCAGCCAGTATTCGTCCTTGCCGGGCGGCAGAAATTCCTTGGGGATAAAATCGTAGCCATGAAGATCGATGGCCGGCATTCTCGCTCCTTTTTTCTATTCGTTTTATTGTCAGCGAAGGGTTTAATACCCCGCCCTTTAGGGCGTTAAAAAGGTATTAAGCCCTGATACCTTACCAAAACAACATAGCCCGCCATTCATGGCGGGGTTGTTGATTATAGCAAAAAAAGAGATGCCTGTCTTCCGCGCTAGCGTATAATTCCATAACGCTCGACGAAGGCCAGGACGCGCTCAAGGCTTTCGCCGGGCGGAACCCAAAGGTCCGGCAAAAGGCCCACGCCTTCGAAGGGCGAAAGATCCGGGCGCAGGTTTAGCGTCGATGTGCCTAACTGAATAAACAGGCCGCTGCGCGGCAGCGCGGCTCTCACGACGCCTCCGGTAACGAGGACTCCTCGCGTGTTCGTCCCGACGAACAGGACGTTTTCCAGCTGGCGCAGGTAGCCGGCCAGCGCCTCCCCGGCGGAGGCGACGTAATAATCGACAAGGACGATGACAAGGTTTTCGTTTGGCAGAAGGCCGCCGTCCCATTCGTCGGGCAAAATCCATTGCGCGCTGCGATCCGGGTCCTCGGCCCATTGATCGTAAAGGCCCCACCAATCCGGCGTCCGCTCGAAGTCATAGGAGAACTCGGGGTCAACAGGGTAAAGCGCCTTGGACAGCGCATCCAAGGCGAGGGAAGCCAGCGCATGCTCCATGAACGCCGCGCTATCGCTTGGCTCAAGACCCGCGTAGGCCCTGATCCATTGGTATGCCATGTAGCTATATCCTCCGCCGTGATGCCGAATGTCGAGGATAAGGACCGGCCTGTCGCGCATCTCCAGGCCGGATCGGTAAAATTCCTCGTAGGCCTCGTATCTTCCGCCGTCGTTTGGCCAGTCCCCGAACATGCTCCTGTTTACCAGGATCGTCGCGCCGTTTTCCTCGCGCGCGCTCAGAAGGGAATGGCCTCCGGGCGAAGGGCCTTGCCCTGGGCCTTCGACGCGCGACAGGGAAACCGGCCGGGAAAAGCGCTCGCCGCTTTGCGCGTCTTCAAGCAGGGCGACTATCTCCCTGTTCGGGTGGCCCATCAGCCGGCCGAAAATCCAGGCTATCTCGCCCTCGCGCGTAAGCGTGGGCATGATCGCATCAACAGGAGTTCCGTCGCCAAGCTCGGCGCCCAGCACATAACAAGCGTTGCCGTCGATCTCGGCGAGAAGGCGGCCGTCCTCTGCGCGGCGCATGACGATCTCGTCGTTCATGTAGGGAACGTGATTAAGCGCGCCAAGCTGGACGTTGTGCAAGAGAAAATGATTGTCGGCGATCAGCGGGCCGAGTTCCTGGACGAGGACGTTCAAAAAATCGCTTTTCTGAACGCGGCTTTCCATAGCGTCCAGGCGCGCCAGAGCGGAATCCAAAGCCGGAAGGAAGGCCGCGTCGCCGCCGAAATAGCCGTAGCCCGTGTAGCCGTTGCGCATGATGTCGAAAAGGAGGCGCGCGTCCTCGGCGGCGTCCTCCCGGCTTATCGCGCCGAAGGGCGGGTCGCTCGGGGGCGCCCTGTCCCACGAGTAAGCCGTCAGGCCGGGATCCGCGCCAAGGCGGACAAGCTCGGCCACGCGCGCGTCGTCATCCGGATCAAGCGCGGAAAGAAGGCCGGCGGCGATTTCCCGGAAATCGGGATGAAGGGGAGGCAGCGCGGCGGCGCGGCCGGCTTCCATTATGGCGCGCAGTTCGGGCGTGATCTCCACGCCGACAAGCGAGGGCGGCGCGACCCTCGCGCAGGTTGCGAGGATCAGAGCGCAAAGGCAGGCGATGAAAGAAATCGCCCGACGCCTCATCGCATTCCTTCGGACGCGGCGCGCGCCTGATGCTCGTTCGCGTAGACGGCGACGATGTCCTCGCGAATCCAGCCGGAAAATTCGCCCTCGACCAAAAGCCAGGAGGCGCTTCCCGCGCCTTCCCGCACCAGCCTGCGCTCGCGGACCACGACCACCGTTCCCAGCCGCGCGTTTCCGGTGGTCGCGCCGGCCGCGCTGGGCTCGTCGCTTAGGCGGGCGTACATGGCGGAAATTACGCCGTAGCCTACGTGCGGGCTTGAAAGGGGAAAGGTTTCCGGGGGAACGGCCTCTTCCTCGGCTGCCTTGCCGGCGCAGGAAAAGGCCAAAAGCGCGGCCAGAGCGAGGGCCTGAGCCCCAAAAAGCCTACGCGCGGCCGGCCAAAAGCGGCAAAAGGAGAAAGTCCGATCCGACAAAGCCATCCTCCTCGATTTCGTCTATGCGCGCCCAGCGCCACCGGTCGTGCTCGGTCATTGTAAAGTCAAGCGACTCGAAAGAGATGCCGTAGGCGCCGAGCCGGTAGAGCTTTTCGCCGGAGGAAAAGTCCGCCTCGGCCCAAAGCTCGCCGACCTTTATCCCCACGCCGAATTCTTCCATAAATTCGCGCCGCAGCGCGTCCTCGTCGCTTTCGCCTTTTTCGGCCTTGCCGCCGGGGAATTCCCACTTTCCGCCCATCGCGCCGCCGGGCTTTCTCCGGGCGATGAAAAGCCGGCCATCGCTCGTCGCGATTCCGGCGAGCGAACGGGCGCGCGCTTGTTCGGCCGGCATCTAGATAAAAAGCGCCGCGGGAAAAAGAAAGTGGAGCGCCGCCACCGCAAGGCAGCCAATGCCCACGGCCTTTTTGCGCTTAAGGAGCGCGTTCCCGGTCTGGCCGACCTTGTCCCCGCCCGACATCGATCCCCTGCTTTCCAGGTAGCCGAAGATCAGCATGAAGCCGGCGACGAGGCCGGCGACCGCCGGAAGCAGATCCCCGATAATCAGGTACCGCACCGGGGAAAGCAGCTTCAGGATGCCGGTAATGGCCGCCGCGATGCCAAGTATTAAGGAAAAACTTCCGCCTATAGGCGGCCTTTTCGAGTCCACGCCAAAGGAATCCCCGTAGAGGAAAACGAACCCGGCCAAGCCATTGCATAGCACCGACAGAAAATAAATCTGTAACATCACCGCCCCCGTCAAAAATAGAGCCGCGCGGGAACGCCCCGCGCGCATTCACTATACCCTCGCGCCGCCTGTTCGTCAAGCCGCGCCTCCCCATCCGGTATGATCCCATGCCTGGGCCGTCGTGCCAGCGGAACCGCTGAATTCCTTATTTAATCAGCGGTTCCTTAGGGACTGGCTGGAGATTGTTTTTGTGGAAGGAACGCTCGGTCATGCGAATGTCTTTTTAGCGTAGGGCATGTGTTTTGGCTGGGCGTTAGCGTCGGCGCGCCAAATCGTCGGCCTCTTCCTCTTCCATGTATATTTCGTGGTTCGTGTGAAGGGCAACGAACTCCGCGCGGCCGCCTACCCCAAGTTCCAGAAAAATCCGCCTGAGGCTCTTCTTTAATGCGCTGGTCGACATCTTTTCCTCTATCGCTATCGCGTCGTATTTTGCCCCGGCCAGTACTTTTTGAAGTATGCGCCTGTCCTTTTCGTCGAACATGTTGGCCTTCAACGCCAAGCGACGCTTGCGCCTTTCCTTCCGAATGGCCCTAATCTCCGGCTCCAGCAGTATGACAAAAAGGCAGGCTATGATTCCAAGCTCCGCCAGCTCGAACAGGCGCAAAAGCATTCCGGCGTCGGCAAGGCGGGCCTGCGACACGAACGCCGCCGCAAAGGCCGTGGCCAGCGCGGCCAGCTTTAGGCGCCCTTTGGACCTGAAAAAGCCGTGCTTGTAAAGAAGCAGGCAGCCCAAAAGACACATGGCGAGCGCCCCTGTAAACTCCCCGTCCGCTATGCGCAGAAAGCCCCACAAAAGGCAGAAAGCGGCGTGAATGGACAGCTTATATGGAAAGAAGATGGTCAGCGTGGCCAGGATCGCCAGCGCTGCGGCCGGCGCGTAAAAAAGCCTTTGCCCAATAAGCAGCGACCGGAAATCCCCTGCGCCCCAAAGCAGGAAGGGCAGGTAGTGTTCCGCTAGCAGCGCGAGGGCCAGAAGGAAGGGAGCCAGGCGAAAGACAGTTGCTTTGCAAAAAACGCGTTTCATCGGTATTATGTAACTCCTCTGACTTGACTATACACTTTCCGGCGGATAAATGCAAGCAACAGGCGCGCTGCGCAGGGAATTCTCAGTATAACATTAGGGTGAACCACGGATCAAAACTCCGTGTGACTCCGTGGCTGACTCTTCATTCACCCACCCCTGGAGTTTTGGCAACGCCAAAACTCCGAGTCAATCTGCCTACGGCAGATTGACCAACCACGGAGTTACACGGAGGGAGAGCGAGCATTGGCGCGGCTTGCCGCAGAAGGGATTTTCGCCGCGGTAATTTGCGGAAATTGATTTCAGCGCACGGTACTTTGGCGCCATATACCCGGACGCCGACGGTACTTTGGTACCGCGAGGCAAGGATCCGGTGATACCTTGGTATCATATGCCAAAGCCTCGTCGGTACTTTGGTACCGTGGCCAAGGCTCAGGCGGTATCTTGGTACCGTATACCAAGATACCGCCTAAAAATGATTGACTTCCCCAAAGAAGGCGGTATGCTTGCGTGTAAAGGCGAGGAGGTTTTTTTGCTAAGCGCATCGAGTCGGGCAAGCGGGCGGGGGATATAATCCTTTTGAAAGCCCAAGGCGGACTTATTCGCGGCCTTAGTAGGCGCGGGTATGAGGTTTATGTTGTTTTAATTATTTTGGCGGAAGCTATGAAAGCTAAAAAAATTTTTGTCGGCTTGCTTGGGGCCTTGGCCCTGGGCATTGCTTCATGCGGGTTTCCATTCGACGGGATGGATTCGAACAACAATTCCGGCGGCCAGGGGCTTTCGCCCTACGCCAGCGTGGAAGAGCTTTCCCGCCTGGCGGAAATAGAGGGCAACGTGGACTGGCGCGTGGCGCGGTTCTTCGCCCTTAAAAGCCTTCAGGATTTTAGGGACTCCAACGGATGGGAAGGCGCCGTTCTTTCCGAGCGGCCCCTTATCATCCACAGCCAGGCTGACGGCGAGCCCCGCTACTACGAGTTCCGCGTTATACGCGGCGGCTCGGAAATAGGGGCGATCGCCTGCGTCGCCAGGGAGGACGAAGGCTATGCCGTGCAGTACGTGCTGCCTTTCGCCTCGGAGATTGGCAGGGCCGCCGCCCGGTCGGTTGCCGGAGGCCAGGGCGCGCTGGTGGACGCCGGCTACCCGGGAACGCTGCTCGTGAAGAACGAGGCCACGGGGCGCATGGCCAGGGCCGCCACTGGCGAGGCGGACGATTCCGAATATCCCGTAGAGCTAAAGATACCGGAATTCCTTGCCAGCCTTAACAAGGAGGAACTTGAGGAGCTTGGCATAACTTCGCAGGAGGAGTACGACTGGATAATCGCCAACTACCTTGAGGAGGCAGAGGCCCTGGAGGACTACTGGCTGGATATAGCCGAGGCCCTGGACGTTATTCTAGGGCTTAGCGAGGAGGAAATCCTTGCCGCCTTCGCGCCGGAAATAAGCTCCGCAAGAGCTACCATCATAAGATCCGACCGGTACATTCTTCCGGGCTGGGAAAAAGCGGCTTCTGGGTATCAACTGGATGGTTTGTGTGGCCCCAATGTTCTAGCGTTGATAACCCTGGGACTGGGTCAGAATTCCGGATATATTCTGAAGCAACCGGCGGACGAAAAGGACGGGGCGGCAATTGTAGCCATGTACTGGGACTATTACTACCTAG